>JAIVTC010000177.1:0-11368 GCA_048629055.1 Candidatus Bathyarchaeota archaeon | reverse complement strand
GGGGTCATCGCAGATTGCAGGCAGTTTTTTTCTGCTGGTCATCTGCAGCGCCGCATTTTTGCGCAGATAGCCTCCGACTGACTGATTCACAAATACACAGAAGGGCTGCCATTTTCCATTGCGATTGACAAAGCCCGCATAGCAGCTGACGCCTTTCAGTGTTCCGGTCTTGGCCATCACCTTGCCTTTTTTGAAGGTTCTGAGCAGAAAACGGTAGGGGGTAAAAGCCTTCACCACCTGCATCATCTGGCGCGCTGAGAGCTTGGTCCCCCGGGATAAGCCGGAGCCTTCCAGAATGCTGTAGTTGTTCCAGTGAAAACGGTTTTTGCTCCAGTTCATCATCGAACGACTCGCCATGGCCATGGTGATCGGCTTGCCGTTGGCTTCTCTCTCCGCCAGCTGCAGAAAGAGCTGGTTGGCGATGAAATTGCTGGAGTTGTAGAGCATCGATTTCAGCACTTTTTCCAGATCACGGCTATTCTCATGGACATAATAGGGCTTCCAGTGACGATTGACTTTGCCTGTTGTTATCTCTCCGTTGACCTTGATGCCCTGCTGTTTCAATTTTGCCGAGAATAACTCGCCATAGTAGCGCTCGGAGCGTTTTTCCGTGCCCAGGTTGACCCTCCAATTTCCCGCTTTGCGCATTTTCTCATTTGTCAGCGCAATGGTAACAGGCGTTAACTGCGTGCGCTTGTCACTGATCACCACCTTGCCCTTTTTGGTTTTCTTGATTGCGGCTGTATTGAAATTTACAGCCAGCGCCGTGATTGGTGCGTCATAAGGGTTGTCTGTCTGAGATCGCCCGTCAATAATCAGAGTCGGCGCATAATAGCTGCCATCCAGGACAATACCGCTGATTTGATGCAACCCCTTTCCCTTTAAAGCCAAAACGACCAGATCCATCTCTTCCGAAACCATAAAAGGATCGCCATACCCTTTGATCCACAGTCTCTTCTGCTTATCGATATAAAAATCCGTATGAAAGCGATGCTTCAACCCCCAACGCTCGATGGCGGCAAGGGCTGTGATCAGTTTCATCGTTGAGGCAGGGACTCTGGGCACATCTGCGCGTTTGGAGATGCGGATTTTGCCATTCTCTTCCATGATCATGCTGGCTTTTGGCAAGCCGGCCAGAGTATGCAGCGCATCAACCTGCTTTTTGTGTTTCTTTTTTGCCATGGCCGGCGTGGCGACCAGCGCAAGCGTCAAAAACAGGGATATCGCCGCATATTTGAGTCTCATACTACTTCACTCCTTTAAAACAAGTTGGCAGTCATCAGTTGGCAGTATGCAGCAAAAAAGAATCGGCAGTTTCTGTTTTATAACTGCAAACTGATGACTGCCAACTGCAAACTTTTATTAAGCGTAGTCCAGGAACAGTCCGGCAAACAGGGACATTCCCACGTAATTATTATTCAGAAAGCCTTTGAAACAGGCGTCAGGATTACGTTCACGAATCAGCCACTGCTGATAGAGAAACAGCAGTGCCGCCATGCCGACTCCGAGCCAGTACCAACCTCCCCTGCCTGCCAGTAAACCAGCCCACAATAGCAGTCCCACCATCAGCAGTTGCAGCAGGCCGATAATCAACCTGTCATGATCGCCAAACAGAATCGCGGTTGATTTGATGCCCACTTTCAGGTCATCAATACGATCAACCATCGCATACATGGTGTCATAAATCAACGCCCAGATAACGGTCGCAGCAAACAGCACCCAGGCAACGGCAGGGATCTGGTTTGTCAACGCGGTAAACGCCATCGGGATCGCCCATCCAAATGCCATACCAAGCACCAGCTGCGGCATGTGCGTGTAACGCTTCATAAAGGGGTAGATTGCCGTCAGAGCAACTGCCACAAAGGACATCAGAATGGTCTTGTTATTCAGCAGCAGCACCAGCATAAACGCCAGCAACGCCAGTAGTGCAGCAACCATCAATGCTTCACGCGGAGAGACCCGTCCGCTGGCAATCGGCCGCGCTTTTGTGCGCTGCACATGCCCGTCGAGATCCCTGTCGGCATAGTCATTGATGGCGCATCCCGCCGAGCGCATGAGTGTCGTTCCTGCGATAAAAATCAGTACGATCCACCATGTCGGCTCGCCCTCACCGGCAATCCACAACGCCCATAATCCCGGCCACAGCAGCAGCAGGATGCCAATCGGCCGATTCAGGCGGATTAGCTCGCCATAGAGAGCTAGTCGTGATTGTATGGTTTCACTCATCGCTGTTTGTGCTGACAGATTGCGGGCAGGAAAATCTCATTCACCAATAACGGCTTGCCGGCATAACAAAAGAGTGTACGCCGTCCCCAAAGCTCACTCTCTATCTCTCTCATCGAGCCCATCGCCCACTGGTAGAGACGATGACCCGCCAGCAGTCGAGCATACTCGATGATGCTGCGCCTGGTTGTGGGATCACTGAACAACAGTGCTCCGAGCGGCTTACTGCCGAGCCCCTGCAGATGTGTCGCTTTGCCGGTGAGGCTGCTTTTCGGGATAAGGGTTCTGGCATAGACATGCGGAATCCCGTTGCACAGCAGCTCGACTTCCCGCACCATCGCATACTCGCCAGCCCTGATGCCTAGCAACTTTGATTCCGAGAGCAGCGGAGCCTTCCATCGCTGGCCTCTGACCCTGACCTCGAATGTGCCGCTGCAATGCTCGATCAGTCGCTGTGTCAATGAGCTGTTATCAGATAACCAGTCATAAAGAGAGCGGCTGGCACAGGCATAACGCAGTTGCGACAAAGGCATCCAGCGCGCATCAAAAGCCGACATCACTCAGATTACTACAACGTTTCTATTCATAATAAATATTATCGCATAGCCGTGACCTCCCCACCTCATGCTAAAATGTAAATAATTTTTCAGCCTCTCAGGAATTCCCGCATGTTTGGATTGATCCGCATACTACTCTTACTGGTGATTATTGCCGCCGTTGCACTGCTGATTCGCCCTGATCTCATCGAGATGACCGGGTTGCCGGAATCAAAGCCGCCTCAGAGCAAGGAGGCAGCTGTATCAGCTCCAGCTCCTGTTGCTGAGCAGCAGGTTTCAGAGAGTACGGCGACTACCGAAACGGACTCACCGAAAGCAGTAGAACAAACAGTGGAGCAAACAGCAGAGAAAGCAGCAATTACTGAGAGCGCAACGCCTGAAGAGACGATGCTGCCTCAGCAGAACGATACAACTGCAGAGAGTGATGCTCCGCAAGCGGGCGCACCCGGGCATGATTCCGAGACACTGAAACAGAGTGATGCCGAGTGGGGATTCGACAGCTCACAGGAAGCGACTTCTGCTCCACAAAGTGCACTACCTGAAGAGATGGCTGCACCTCAGGAGAGTGATACTGCTACTGAATCAGGAACTCCACAGGAGCGCGCGCCCGGGCATGATCCCGAGACACTGAAACAGAGTGATGCCGAGTGGGGCTTCGACAGCTTACAGGAAGCAATTTCTGTTCCACAAGGTGCACTACCTGAAGAGATGGCTGCCCCTCAGGAGAACGCGCCAGGACATGACACCGAAACACTGAAACAGAGTGACGCCGAGTGGGGCTTCGACAGCTCACAGGAAGCTGCTCCGGATGCAGATAATGCAGCGCCCGAAGCATCAGATACGCCTCAGGAGAGTGATACAGGGACAACCGATACTGCGGAAGAAGCGGCGTTGCGACAGGAAGTCGAAGAGTTGCTGAAGCTGGCTGCCGATATCATCGACAATCCAGAGCAGAAATAGGACTGAGTAGCGAGGTTGGTTGTAGTTACAGTCCTATCTTCTAGGCAATTACGCGTGTCACCTTGATCACCGCAGGCAGTTTGCGCAGACTGCGAATGATCCGCGCAAGATGCCTGCGATCTTTGACGCTCAATATAAACTCCTGCACTGAGTAGTGTCCATCACTGTCATCCGCATGCACACTCTCGATATTTGCGCCGTTTTCTGCAACAACTGTTGCAGTCTCTGCCAGCACGCCCGGTTTGTTGTTGACTTCCATGCGCAGCTTCACCTGAAAATCCCCCCTGACATCCTCTTCCCACTGCACGTCAATCCAGTTGTCACTGTAGCTGCGGTCGTTGGAGAGATTCAGGCAGGATGCGTGATGGATCACGATGCCTTTTCCCGGATTGAAAGCGCCCACAATCGGATCACCGGGAATCGGGCGGCAGCAGTTTGCATAGTTGACCACCATACCCTCTGTGCCGGCGATGGCTACCCGCCTCAGTGACGACTGATCATGCTGCTGCGCTCTCTGCACCAGTGCTACTTCATCACCCAGCAACTGCCGGGCGACAAAACGCACCGGACGATTCCCCAAACCAATGTCGCTCAGCAGCGCATCCAGATTTTGATACCCAAGTGCAGCGAGTATCTGCTTGACCTGCTGTTGATCCAGCTCCTGCAGTGTGGTGTCGAAGTGCTGCAGTTCACCGGCAAGCAGCTGCGCTCCAAGGTTGACTGCCTCCCTGCTCTGCAGCCGTTTGAGAAAGCTTCTGATGTTGGAACGCGCCCTGGAAGTCGCCACGAACTCCAGCCACTTGGGATTGGGATGGACATTCGGCGAGACATGAATCTCGATGGTCATGCCATTGCGCAGCAGTGTTCGCAGCGCTACCACGCGCTTGTCAACCCGGGCGGCAACACAATGATTGCCAACATCCGTATGCACCGCATAGGCAAAATCAAGCACGGTGGCGCCGCGCGGCAATACCATGATTTTCCCTTTGGGTGTAAAGACGTAAACCTCGTCCGGAAAAAGGTCGACCTTGACATGCTCGAGAAATTCAATCGGGGAGGCGGTATCTTCCTGCAATTCCGTCAAACTCTTCAGCCATTCACTGCTCGGGCTGTCGATGCGCCCCCCCTCTTCACCATGCTTGTACCCCCAATGCGTGGCAATTCCCTCCTCGGCAAAGCGATGCATCGCTTCGGTGCGAATCTGAACCTCGACAGGCGCCCCGTGCGGTCCGAAAATAATGGTATGCAACGACTGGTAGCCGTTTGATTTGGGGATGGCGATGTAGTCCTTGAAATTACCCGGCTTGGGCTTGTAGAGATGATGCACAACACCCAGCACCCGGTAACAGTCATCGACTGACTGCACAATGATGCGAAATGCCAGCACATCGGCGATATCGGCAAACCGCACTTTGCGATCAGCAATCTTGCGATAGATGCTGTAGAGATTCTTCTCTCTGCCAAAAACCTCGGCGGGAATGTCTGTTTGCACCAGTTGACGGCGCAGCGCAGTCAGAATGCCGGAAATCACCTTCTCCTGCTTGCCGTGATGCTTGCGCACCTCGCGTTGTAAAATCCGATAGCGCCACGGCCAATGCGCTATAAACGCCAGGTCCTGGAGTTCCTCACAAAGACGGTGGATTCCCAGGCGTTTTGCAATGGGCGCATAGATCTCGAGCGTCTCTCTCGAGATACGCCGCGCCTTGTCCGGGCGCATCACGCCCAGCGTGCGCATGTTGTGCAGACGATCAGCCAGCTTGATGAGAACCACACGCACATCGCGGGTCATCGCAAGAATCATTTTTCGAAAACTGGCGGCAACCGCCTCTTCGCGGGAACTGAAGTCCAGATGGGTCAGCTTGGTCACGCCATCGACTAACTCGGCCACCTCTTCATCAAAAATTTCCCGGATCTCGGCCTTCGCTGTCGGCGTATCTTCGATGACATCATGCATCATCGCCGCCATCAGACACTTATAGTCGAGCCGCATTCCTGCCAGAATATAAGCCACGGCAATGGGATGATAGATATAGGGCTCGCCCGACATGCGTTTTTGATTGACGTGGGCGTCAGCACTAAAGAGATAGGCGCGATAGACCTCACGAATCTGCCCGGTCGTCAGGTAGGACTCCAGATAAGCCAGCAGATCGCTTACCAGAAAACGCGGCTCGCCGCTGCCTTTTCCAGCCAACTGCATATCCAGTTGTCTGCCGGGTTGGGATGAATTCTGCTGCGCCACGTCTGCGTAATTTTATCGTGTAGTAAAAAACATAGCATAGCACCTGACAAGCACATTGATAGCAATCTGTTTTTTCACTGATTTTCATTAACCAGGGAACACACGGACAACACGGGATTTGTTGGTTTTCTTTATTGTATTTCCATCTGTTCCGTGGTTTCTCTATTTCCTGGTGAATTGTTTGCTGAAAAACAGACCGCGAATTGCAGCGATGCCCTGTGCGCCGCTGCGCCATGCCTGCTGTGTGTCGTCCGCCTGCATGCCGCCCAGGGCATAAACAGGCAGTGTCGCCTGTGTGACCATTGCTGAAAAATGATCCCATCCCAGTGGCTGCGCCTGCGGATGGGTTGCTGTTGGCTGGACTGGTGAGAGGGTTGCAAAATCGACGCCGATGGATGCCGCATGGGCAAGCTCCTGCTGTGTGTGACAGGAGGCCGCCAGCAGTTGCTGCTGCGGGAAATTTCTGCTGCGCATGGCTCGCAACTGAATGCTGCCAAGATGCAGGCCGCAGCCGAGTCGTCTTGCCAGCGACTCATCTTTCAGCATCATTGCCGCTCCATATGAGTGACATAGGATCATCACCCTCTCAGCAAGCGATACAAGCTGTTTTTTGCCATAACCGGGAAGACGCAACTGCAGCAGGCGAATCCCCTGCTGCAGGCTTATCTCAAGCTGTTGCAGAAAAATGGATTCATCTTCGATCAGCGGCGGGGTGATCAGATAACGGGAAGGCAGACGGATGGCAGTGACGATTGGGCTATCTGCCGGCGGCAGAGGGTAGTCATCGATCTCCTCGACTGACACCCAGGCAATCTGCTGCCCCTCCATTCCCGCTGCCGTTCCCTGCCACTCGTTGACAAGATGCACATCCAGAAACACCTGCTTTTCAGGATAGCTGTGGTTGATCTGGATAAGCGGCCGATGCGCGAGTATGCGAATACCCAACTCCTCCCTGATCTCTCGCTGCAACGCTTCTGATAATGATTCACCGGCTTCCAGCTTGCCGCCGGGAAACTCCCACAGTCCTGCAAGATGGGTGCCTTTGCGACGGCGCGACAGCAGGATTTTTCCCTCTGCGTTGCACAGCACGGCGACAGCGACATGGAGGGGGGATAGGGACGAGGCCTGAGGACTGAGGAGTGAGGGTGGGGGCTTAGCGGACATTATTGACACCCTTCTACAGGCTACGGCTCTCATTTTTACCACAGATGAACACGGATGCACACAGATATTCAGCATCCTTCAAATCCATCAAAAGTACTTTACAGATTCACATGTCATTCCGAGGGAAGTGAGGTACGAACGACGAGGACTCCTATGGCATAGAGCACTAAGATCTCTCCTACGTCGAGATGACAAACTGTAAACCGGAAAATAGAGGATGCCAGATTCCTTTATATCTTTTCCATCTGTGTTCATCTGTGTGTATCTGTGGTTAAAAAAGGTCTTTAGGGTGGCATAAGCGGTAGCGCATCCCAGCATGGACTCACTTCAGGTGCGGTACTCTGCATTGATCTTGACGTAGTCGTAGGAGAGATCGCAGGTGAGAATGGTGGTGTGATGCGCGCCCCTTCCCAGGTCTACGCGGATGGTCAACTCGGATTGATTCATCACCTGCTGCCCGGCCTCTTCACGATACTGCGGGTCACGTCCGCCCCGGGTGACGATACGGAGATCATCCAGCCAGATACGTACCTTGTCGATCTCGAAGTTGTCGATTCCGGCGCGTCCCACTGCGGCAAGAATGCGCCCCCAGTTGGGGTCGCTGGCGAACAGCGCAGTCTTCACCAGCGGAGAGTGGGCAATAGTATAGGCGACATCTTTCGCTTCCTGCAGGGTCAATGCGGAATCAACCTGAATCTCGACCAACTTGGTTGCCCCCTCGCCATCCCGGACAATTGCACGCGCAAGCTCCATGCACACCTCCCTGACTGCGGAGAGAAACAGAGCACTGTTGTCACGATTGATGACAACGCCGCCGGCCCCTGAGGCAATCAGCACACAGGCGTCATTGGTCGAGGTATCGCCATCGACGGTGATGGCGTTGAAACTGGGCTCGACTGCCTGCTGCAGGGTTGTCTGCAATAGAACTTCAGGCACGCTTGCATCGGTTGCAACAAATGCCAGCATGGTCGCCATATCGGGTCGAATCATGCCAGAGCCCTTGCACATCCCGGTGACAGTCACCTTGCCGCCGTCAATCTCGACCTCTCTGCTTGCCAGTTTGGCAACGGTGTCAGTGGTCATGATGGCCTGCGCCGCCCGTTGCCAGCCCTCTCCGTCGAGGCCATCGAGCAGTGCCGGGATTGCAGCCGGGAAACGCTCCACCGGCAGATCCTCACCGATCACACCGGTCGAGAATGGCAGCACCTGGTTGCTGTCGCAACCGGCAACAGTCGCCAGGGATTGACAGGTTTCACGCGCCGCCTGCAGTCCGGCATCACCGGTGCCGGCATTGGCATTGCCGGAGTTGATCAGCAGGTAACGGGGCATCACCACAGCAAGATGCTGTTTTGCCAGCACCACCGGAGCCGCACAAAATGCATTGGTGGTGAACACTGCAGCGCAGCTGGCGCCGGCGGCAATCTCGATAACAACGAGATCATCCCGGTCAGGATAGCGAATCCCCGCAGCTGCAGAGGCAAGGCGGATTCCCTTGACGGGATGGATGGGGGATTTTGACATACAGTATTTCAGCTATTTACCAGGATGTAGGTTGGGCAAAGCCGTATCGTACCGAAAAATGTTTGTTGGGCACGCTCATTTAATCATTAACTCAAAATGTTGTGGGAATGCATGATTTGAGGTGTGCCCAACATCGACGACGGGAATCGCTTTGCCCAACCTACAGATCCATATCCCCCTACGGTTCTAAAACCTAAAACTTAAAACCTAAAACTCTCCTTTTTACTGCAACTTCCCATGGCACTGTTTATATTTTTTGCCGGATCCACAGGGACAGGGCTCATTGCGTCCGATCTTGCGATCTGTACGCACGTAAGGCTGCGCCTTCTGCTCTTCTGCAGATCCCGATTCGGCAGAGGCATCATCATCTTTATTGCCAAAACCGGTAAACTCCTCATGCTTGAACTGGATGTCCGGCATCTCGTGTTCAGGGAGTTCCAACGAATCCTGCGGTTTGATCTGAACCCGTGAGAGGATGTTAACCACATCTCTCTTGATGTTGTCCAGCATCTCGGAAAACATCGCGAAGGCTTCGCGCTTGTACTCCTGCTTGGGGTTTTTCTGCCCATAGCTGCGCAGATGAATTCCCTGGCGCAGATAGTCCATCGCGGCCAGGTGCTCTTTCCAGTGGCGGTCGAGTGACTCCAGCATCACGCCCTTTTCGAATTGACGCATCTGCTCTGCGCCTACCATCTCCTCCTTGCCGGCATAACTCGCCTCCAGCTCTTCCAGGATACGCTGCCGCAGCCCCTCCTCATGCAGATCATGATCCTCGTCGAGCCATTTCTGCAGCGGCAGCTGCAGTTCATACTCCTGCTGCAGCACATCTTCCAGGGCGGGAACATCCCACTGCTCATCGAGGCTTTGTGGAGGGATATAGGTATCGACAAGGTTATTGAGAACCTCTTCGCGCATTGCCCCGACAGTGTCAAAAATGTCATCAACCTCCATCAGCTCGCTACGCTGCTGGTAGATGACCTTGCGCTGATCATTGGCGACATCATCGTACTCCAGCAACTGCTTGCGGATATCGAAGTTACGCCCCTCCACCTTGCGTTGTGCATTCTCGATCGCCTTGTTGACCCACGGATGTTCGATGGCTTCGCCCTCTTCCATGCCCAGCTTCTGCATCAACGAACCAACCCGATCCGAAGCGAAGATGCGCATCAAATCATCTTGCAGCGAGAGATAGAAACGGCTCGAACCCGCATCGCCCTGACGCCCCGAGCGCCCGCGCAGCTGGTTGTCAACACGGCGTGACTCGTGACGTTCGGTGCCGATGACGTGCAATCCGCCGGCATCGAGAACCTCTTGATGGCGCCCTTTCCACTGCTGCACAACCTCCTCTTTTTGCTTCTCATCAGATGCATCGCCCAACGTCAGCATGTCGGCGTCGAGGCTGCCGCCAAGCACGATATCGGTGCCGCGGCCGGCCATGTTGGTTGCGATGGTCACTGCGCCGGGTTGCCCTGCCTGTTCGATGATATGCGCTTCGCGTTCATGCTGTTTGGCGTTGAGCACCTCGTGCGGAATGTCATTTTTGGTCAGCAGATCGGCCATCAGCTCGGAAACTTCGATCGAGGCCGTACCAACCAGCACCGGCTGCCCGCGCTTCACGCAGTCACGGATATCCTCCATGATAGCCTGGTACTTCTCTTTGGGCGTGAGGTAGATCAGATCGGTGTGATCGGCACGAACCATCTCCATGTGGGTCGGGATCACCACCACCTCCAGACCATAGATCGACTGCAGTTCGAATGCCTCGGTATCCGCCGTGCCTGTCATGCCGGAGAGCTTCTCATAGAGACGAAAGTAGTTCTGGAAGGTCACCGATGCCAGGGTCTGGTTTTCGTGCTGGATTGCAACCCCCTCCTTGGCCTCGACAGCCTGGTGCAGTCCTTCAGACCAGCGGCGTCCGGCCAGGGTGCGGCCGGTGAACTCGTCAACGATGACAATCTCACCATTGCGAACGATATAATCGACATCCCTGGTGAAAATCGCATGCGCGCGCAGCGCGGCGTTGATATGGTGCATCAGGGCAATGTTGGCCGAGTCGTAGAGACTGGCGTTCTCCGCCAGCAACCCGGCCTCCGTAAGCATTCGCTCCACGTGTTCGTGGCCGTCATCACTGAGAAACGTAGCTTTGGATTTCTCGTCAACAGCGTAGTCACCCGGGCCGAAGTCAGGCTTCCCCTCTTCGTTGGTAATCGGGTCCTGTCGCGTCAGCTGGGGAATCAACTTGTCAATTTCAGTATAGAGCGACTGGTCGCTTTCGGTGGGGCCGGAGATAATCAGCGGTGTCCGCGCCTCGTCGATGAGGATCGAGTCCACCTCGTCGACGATGCCGAAGAAGAGTCCGCGCTGCACGCGCTGCTCGGCTTGAAACGCCATGTTGTCACGCAGATAGTCGAAACCATACTCGTTGTTGGTGCCATAAGTAATATCGGCGGCATAGGCCTGCTGGCGCGTCGCCTTTGTCAAATGCAGAAAACCGCTCTCCACGCCGTCGCTCTCTGCATCGAACAGAAACGAGGAGTCGTCGGGACCGCCGCCGGAAGATTGGATGATACCGACAGAGAGTCCCAGAAAATCATACAGACGGCTCATCCACTCACCGTCGCGGCGGGCCAGGTAGTCGTTGACCGTGATGATATGCACGCCTTTTCCCGGCAGCGCATTGAGGTAGGCGGCCAGGGTTGCAACC
>JAIVTC010000176.1:0-2954 GCA_048629055.1 Candidatus Bathyarchaeota archaeon | reverse complement strand
AGCCCAGGGTAGGGATTTTCTTGATGGGCTTCCAGCTTTTCATATCAATGATAGTGACGGCGCTCTCTTTGAGGTTGGGCGTCGCCAGCAGCGTCTGCTCGCCTCGCTTCCAGGTGATCCCTGAACTAAGATGCGGCATGCCGGGAATGGCAAGATCGGCGACCTTGCGCCCCAGATCCAGGTCAACAACCTGACCTTCGCCTTTGCGTGATGCGCTGAGGATATGCACATACTCCTGGTCGAAAAAGAAGTCGTCCAGAACGGCATCGAGTTTGATGCGGCGTATCGGGAATTGCTCTGTGGTTGCCTCTCCGGACTCTTTACGATAATCGTGTACCCATGTGCCGAAACCAACCGGGGGCGGGTCGGCATAACTGATCTCCCACACCTCCGGGCTGTCTTTGAGTGCGGCGACAAAAGTCTTGCGGGGAGGTGCATCATAGACAGCCGAAACACGTGAACTCTCTCCCTTGCTGTCCACAACCGGGATCACCTTCACCAGGCTGAGGTCGTCAGCCTCCAGAATGACCAGCGTATTCGGCATGGTGTTGCCCACGATCACGAAACGATCATCGCTGGAGATGGCGCTG
This sequence comes from Candidatus Bathyarchaeota archaeon, assembly GCA_048629055.1. Taxonomy (GTDB): domain Bacteria; phylum Pseudomonadota; class Gammaproteobacteria; order Chromatiales; family Chromatiaceae; genus Sva-25. Next base: position 2,364 of record JAIVTC010000176.1, on the reverse strand, counting down.
TTACGGGCATTGATCCCGACGCGGATTTCCGCCGTCATCTTCAGCTGATACATGTCGAATCTACTGATCCAGCCATCGCGCGAGGTGAAATAGACGAAGCGCCCCGTGGAGTTGTACTTGGGCCCGCCATGCAGGGCGAAACGTGATGGAAAACGGTGAATTGGCTCGAAGTTGTCACCATCGAGCACGGTGACGTGGTGATCGCCCGACTCGACCACCAGAAACAGGTTCAGTGGATCGGCCTCGAAAACAGGCTTGTCGCTTTGGGATTCGACAGGGTAGGTGACATGACTTGCGAGAATCTCCTGTTCACCCCACACGGGCGTTTCAGCCAGCGGCGTAAAGATATAGTCGACCAGCATCTGGATCTGCTCGCTATTCAGTTTGTCGGAAAACGGCAGCATCTGTGTGGCAGCCCTGCCTTCGGCAATGGTGGCAAAGGCCTTTTTCTTGCGCAGACGCCGCAGGTTTTCAGGCAGCAGCGCCGGTCCCGTAATGCCAAGGCGGTTTTTGCCGTGACAGACGCTGCAATGCTCCTGATAGAGGGGTTCTGCAGCAGGTTGTTCAGCAAACAGCGGGTTATTCAAACCCATCAGCAGGAGAGATAATGTGAAATATTTCATTTCCAGAGTGTACTATGGCGTATCGATCAAACAAGGATAACACCATGCGCTACCTGTTCACTCTACTATTGCTGGCTCTGCCTTTCTCCACTGTCGTTGCCGAAGGGACGATTACCCTGGAAAAACCACCAGCTTCGCTCAAGCAGTGGTACAAACCGGAAAACAAGCGCAATGTGTGGCATCACAACATGTTCAAGCTGCGTCGTGAGATTCAGGCGGTGAATGAGTACATGGCGGTGAAGGATCAGCCGCATACCGAAAAATGGGCGATACGACTGGTGACGCATTACCGCAAGATCGCCGAGATGGTGCCTGAATGGGAGGATGAGCTGGAACTGGCGTGGGCCGACAAACTGGAGGCGGCTGCAAAGCAGGGTGAGTTCGAGGCTTTGGGCAAGGCGTTGAAAAAATTGCAGGGCAGCTGCAAGGGCTGCCACAGTGATTATCGTGCGCAGGTGGCGGCCATCTATCGCGGGCCTGATTTCAGCAAAGTTGCCGTGAAACTGGATGGCAAAGAGACCAGCTACCTGGATTTCATGAAAATCTTGATGCGTGATGTGAACCGCATCAAGATCGCAGCGGAAGATGACGATAAAGCCAGGGCGCAAGCCGCTTTGAAAGATGTGCGCAGCGGTATATCGATTCTGCGTTCGAGTTGTGACAGCTGCCATAAGGAGCCTGAAGCCAAAGAGTATTATCTGGGCAAAAAGACAGAAAAATTGCTGGATGAACTGCAGGCAGGCATCGACATAGGCGACAGCGGTCACAGCCTGGGAATACTGGCGGTGCAGGCCTGCGCCTATTGCCACGGCAGTCACCGTATCCTGTATGACCTGAAAGCCGAGATTGAGTGAATAATCACAGAAGAACAATTTCTGCCACGGAATAGACGGAAAAACAGACCCGTAGGGTGGCATAAGCGAAGCGCATCCCACCTTCTTTGGTGCAATGCGCTCCGCTTATTGACACCCTACGTTCGTATCCACACAGGTGAATAATCGAAACCACAAACACTCATTTTGTCTGTTTTCGTGCATTTCGTGACTTTCGTGGTAAAAAAGAAATTGACAATAACCCCGGTTTTCACGACGATAGCTGAAGTTTCCAGCCGCCATTATTCATGGAGTCTCAGATGAATACGTTCTCCCCATCCTTACCCCGCACCCCGATGATGCCCAGGCCGCTGGCGCTGCCGTTGGGGATTCTCCCGACCGCCGTAAACAGCAAGGTGCTGGCGAAGATTCTGAACAAGTTGTTCGCGCCTGAACTGGAGGATGGCGAACTGGATTTTTTGCAGGGCAGGGTGATGATGATTCGCGTCAGCGATGCACGTCTCACCTACCGCATCACCCTCTCCGATGGAGAGCTGATTGCTGCTGCGGGCAGTAAAAAAGATGATTTGAGCATAGAAGGTTCGATCTATGATTTTCTGTTGCTGGCCACCAGGCGAGAAGACCCGGACACCCTCTTTTTCAACCGCCGTCTGCGGCTGGGCGGGGATACCGAACTGGGTCTCTATGCGAAGAACTTCCTCGACTCTATTGAGCTGGAAGATCGCATGGGTCCGGTGCTGAAGCTGCTCAACGGCGTCACCAGCCTGGTAGGACGCCTGCCATAATAAATATTTCAACCACGAAAGGCACGAAAAACACGAACGATCAGTTTGACTTTTTTCGTGATTTTTGTGCCTTTCGTGGTAAAAAAGAGATCCGCAGGATGGTATATGCGGTAGCGCATCCAC
>JAIVTC010000175.1:0-4445 GCA_048629055.1 Candidatus Bathyarchaeota archaeon | reverse complement strand
CCCGGATCATCTCGTACACTACGCCTACAAGGATCAATCTGAAAGGAGAATCCATGCGCAAAAGAAAATCAGAACGAATTTACCCACCCTTTAGGGATGAGGCAGAAATTAAAGTACCAAGATGTGCGGAATTTTTGTTTGTGGTTTTTGTTGCCACGTCGGACGCATAGTGAACTATGTAACCAAAGTGGCGGCGAAAAGCACGGACAAAAAGGCAAGCGAGATTGGTATTTTAATAAATGCCTCATCCCTTACCCAAGTTCAGGTGGCAGACATCAGTGGAATAGAGATGCGGCTGGCAAGCGTCCAATTTACTCTGCGCAATGAATGCAGCGGGTGGCGAAAGGCATCACCTTGAGCCTCTCTGCGCCGATCTTTTTACCGCAGCTTTCGCAGATTCCGTAGGAGCCATTATCCATCTGCCGCAACGCCTGCTTTATCTGCACCAGCGCATTAGCTGTCTCCTGTTGCAATTCCAGCAGCACCTCGTCATTCTCGCGTTCAGTCACCTGCTCGGCAAAATCCGCACTGTGATCGCTTTTAAGATCACCTGAAATCCGTTCAAAGCGATGATTGAGCTCATCTTCAAGTATTTGCAGTTGCTGCTTTAAATCTTCAGACATTGTTTGTTACCTGGATACGCGAGGAGCTATTGAAGCTTTGCGGCAGTGAAAAGAGTGCAAAAATTGCTGCTGGTTATCTGCGCCAGCTCTTCAACCTCCATGCCACGCAGCTCTGCAATGGTTTCAGCAACACGATAGATATATTTAGGCTGATTTGGCTTGCCGCGGTAGGGAGCAGGCGCAAGATAGGGGGAGTCTGTTTCAATCAACATGCGATCCAGTGGGACCTTTTTTGCAACATCACGCAAATCGACTGCATTGTTAAAGGTCACTATGCCTGAAAAAGAGATGTAAAACCCCATATCGAGCGCCTGCTGCGCCATCTCCCAGCTTTCTGTAAAACAGTGCATGACACCACCGGCATCCTTCGCCTGCTCCTGCTGCATCAGTGTGATGGTGTCCTCACGGGCCTGCCGCGTGTGAATGATCAGCGGCTTGTGCGCCTCTCTTGCCGCCTGAATATGCGTACGAAAACGCCTCTGCTGCCACTCTGTGTCACCCTTTTCACTGCGGAAGTAGTCGAGCCCGGTTTCACCTATGGCCACATTTTTCTGTATTGAAGCCATCTCGACCAGCTCGGCAGCTGTTGGCTCTTTACGATCCCGGTCACTGGGATGGACGCCTACGGAGACAAAAATATTGTCATATTCCCTCACCAGCTCCAGCATCGCCGGATAGCTTTCAAGATCGATGCAGACGCACAGCATCTGCCCGACACCGGATGCCTGTGTCGCGGTGACAAAATCGTGAAAGCTTCCCTCGTAGTGAGTCAGGTCGACCCGGTCGAGATGACAGTGTGAATCAACGAGTTTCATTAGGCACCTTACATCGTGTAGGTGGGAATTTCGGACTCGATCATTTCGGCAAGAATTTTTTCAATTTTGTTATGCAACTTGCCCTCATCCCGGGCGCCGAAGCGCACACCGATACCCTGCGGGCGGTTGCTACCTGCACCGGCCGGCGTGATCCAGACAACAGTACCCGCCACCGGATAGCGCTCCTCGTTTTCCGGAAGAGTGACCAGCAGAAAGATCTCGTCACCCAGCTGATAGCCCTCCCCTGTTTCAACGAAAAGCCCTCCCTCTTCGAGGAAAGAGATAAATGATTTGTACAGGGATTCCACATCTTTCAATTGAAGATTGAGCATCTTCCTGCCACTACTGTTAATACTCATGAATTAGGGAGCCTCTGATAAAGTACATGGGATGGGGGATTCGGGGTGATAGATAACCACTCCCCCATTGTAAAAACTTGCAAAAAAGCTCTGCTCAAGGCGTGAAGCAACTTGATCAGAGCCTCCTTAATCCCGTATAGCTGACAGCCAGTGCCTCAAGTTGCATCTGACGATTCAGATTACGCTCTCCCATCCCCCGGTTGAGAGAGACCAGCTGCTCGATGAGAGCAATCAATTTTCTCGCATCCAGACTCGGGATCAAGCTTGACAGCTCTCTCCCGGGTAATGAATCGCGCATATTCTCAACACCTGCTTGTCTACCCCGCAGAAGATCGAGAGTCCATTCATAAAGCCATTTCAGCAGCAACTCACTCAGCTCTTCGTTCCATACAGCCACCGCAGCAAGTGGTAACTGCCGGCCACTGATCAGCGCCGCAAAGCTGTCAAACAACTGCTTGCGTCGCTGCATAATATCACTCTTTTCAAACGAAAGCGCACGCAAAGGGGCTCCGGCTGCACAGTTCAACAACTCCTCCCATTGCTGTTGCGGTTGCTGTTGCTGCAGCCACTGCAGACTCTGCTGCCGCGTAGGCAGCGGGAGGTTGACTATCTGGCAACGGGAACGGATGGTCGCCGCTAAATGGCCGGCATGCTCGCTGACAAGAATCATGTGGTTATTTGCCGCAGGCTCTTCCAGCGTCTTTAGCAGGCTGTTTGCGGCTTCATTGGTCATCGCATCAGCAGGCATAATCAAACAGACGCGGCTGTCCGAAATCTGCGGCGTCAGCGTTGCATCCTGTATGAATTGACGCACAGCATCCACCTGTATGGTTTTTTTCTCCTCTTCGGGCTCAAGCAGCACCAGATCGGGATGATTTCCCGCTGCCAGCAAGAGACAGGAGTGACACTTTCCACAAGCTTTTCCCTGATGCTGCGTGCTATCTCCGGATCTATTCGCAGTGCATAACACCCCTTCGGCAAAACGCAGCGCAAAGTGCTTTTTACCGCACTCGGCAGGACCATTGAAGAGCAGCCCATGCGGGAGCCTGTCACTCTCCCTGTATTGCTGAAGCAGCTCCCAGCTCTGCTGCTGCCATGGATAGGGAGCCAGGTTATTCACGGGTCATGCGGATTTAAGAAATGAGGAGAGTACAGACTTGATCTGTTGCTGCACCTGTTGCAGGGATAGTGACGCATCAACCACTTTCACACGTTGCGGATCTCTCGCGGCGATATCCAGATAGGCTGCCCGCACCCGCTCAAAGAAGTCGTGCTTCTCCTGCTCAAAGCGGTCTGGTGCAGAGCGTTTGCCGGCACGTTCAAGGCCCAGGGAAACCGGAAGATCCAGCAGTATGGTCAAATCCGGCCTGCGCTCGCCCTGCACCAGGGTTTCCAGCAGGGAAATTGCAGCAGTGTCGAGATGCCGCCCGCCACCCTGGTAGGCATAGGTTGCATCAGTAAAGCGATCACAAATCACCCATTCACCACGCTCGAGTGCGGGCAGGATTTTACTCTCCAGATGCTGTGCCCGCGAAGCAAACATCAGCAGCAACTCTGCCTTGAAAGACATACCATCATGCCGATGACCCAGCAGCAGTTCACGCAATGATTCACCCAGCGGCGTCCCACCGGGTTCACGCGTCAACATGACTGGCTTTCCGGAGCTTTTCAGCAGCGCCTCGGCATAAACGATATTGCTGCTCTTTCCTGCCCCCTCGATCCCTTCAAAGGTGATAAAGCTTGCCGGTTTCAATGCTTGTTCCGATTGATCTGATATTTTTGTACGGCCTGGTTATGCTCTTTCAATGTCGCGGAGAAGTAGTGTCCACCCTGACCTGTCGCCACAAAATAGAGGGCGTCGCCATCTGCCGGATGCAGTGCAGCATGAATGGATGCCCTGCCGGGAAGCGCAATTGGAGTAGGAGTCAGGCCGGAATGCACATAGGTATTATAAGGAGTATCCGCCATCAGATCCGTACGCCGGATATTACCGTCATAGGAGTCCCCCATGCCGTAAATCACTGTCGGGTCGGTCTGCAGCAACATCCCTTTTTGCAGCCGCCGCGTAAACACGCCTGCAACCTGTGTGCGTTCACCCGCAACACCGGTCTCCTTCTCAACAATGGAAGCGAGAATTAATGCCTCATAGGGTGTTTTCAGCGGTAGTTTTTCAGCTTTTTCCCGCCACTCTTGCGCAAGCACCTTCTCCATTCGCTGGTATGAGCGCTTCAGAACATCTGCATCGCTCGCTCCTCTGGGAAACAGATAGGTATCCGGGAAAAATCGCCCTTCAGGATACTCACCCGGATGCCCAAGCCGCTTCATGATCTGTTCAGTACTGAGGCTTGTCAAAGTCTGCACAATCATGGGATGGCTGCGTACTGCTGCCAGCGCCTGCTTGAAAGTCCACCCTTCGATCAGTGTCAGTGAGTATTGCAGCACCTTTCCCCTGACCAGCTGATCAAGCAGCATCTCAGGCGTTGTGTTCGCCGGGATCAGATACTCTCCGGCTTTGATCTTATTGGATACTCCCATATCCAGAGCGAGTATCCGCAGATAGAATGGCTGCCTGAGTATTCCTTTCTCAGAGAGATCGTTGGCGACCTCCATCAGCGAAGTTCCCGGCTTGACCTGATAATTGACCCCCA
>JAIVTC010000174.1:0-2094 GCA_048629055.1 Candidatus Bathyarchaeota archaeon | reverse complement strand
CAATGACATCTGTTTTAATAAAATGCAATCAATGCACGGGGTTATTGAGAGATTACTAATCCTGTGCAACATAGCGAATGAAGACCTAGAAGCCTGTCCGAGAATAGACTTTTTGAGAAATTACTGTTCCGTGGTTTGGATTGTTCATCTGTTGTCACACAACTGTCATGGTTCAGGATGTAAAATAGCCTGATGTATATTTCAGACAATCACCCATGACCACGCGCATCCTCATCATCGAAGATGAAAAACCGATCAGGGAGATGATCCGCTTCGCCCTGGAGCGTGAAGGGTATGCAGTCGATGAGGCCGGGGATGCCGCCACAGCAGCAACCTCTATTTCGCAGCAGCGCCCGGATCTGATGCTGGTCGACTGGATGCTGCCTGAAGTCAGCGGTGTCAATCTGATTCGCTCGCTGCGCCGCAGTGAGATCAATCGCGATATTCCTGTGATCATGCTGACCGCACGAGGCGAGGAGAGGGACCGGGTGACAGGTCTTGAAGCAGGGGCTGATGATTACATGTCCAAGCCCGTGGCGATCAAAGAGCTGCTGGCGCGTATTCGCGCCCTGCTGCGCCGCAGCAGAGGGTTTTCTCAGGACGAGATGCTGCAGGCAGGGATTATCAAGCTCAATATGGCAACGCATCAGGTGACAATTGATGGGAAGACCGTCCATTTCGGGCAGACGGAATACCGCCTGCTGAAGTTTTTTCTGCAGCATCCGGAGAGGGTCTATTCACGCGCGCAGCTGCTTGATCTTGTGTGGGGTGAGACGGTCTATGTCGAAGAGCGCACTGTGGATGTGCACATCCTGCGATTGCGTAAACTGCTGAAGCCCTATGGGATCGACAGCATGATACACACTGTGCGCGGCGCCGGATACCGATTCTCACAGGCCGTAGAAACATGAATAATGCACTCTCCTATGAGCGTTGGCGTCTGCTGCTGATGCTTGTCTCGATCGTTGCCATTGGTCTGCTGACAGGCAACTGGATCGTGGCGATTCTGCTGCCATCCGCCCTCTATATCATGTGGAATTTCTATCAGCTGTATGCGCTCGAACGCTGGCTGCGCAAGGGGGCTGTGAAGAAAAAAGCGCCTGACAGCAGCGGTGCCTGGGGGGAGATCGTGCAGCATATCTATCGTCGCCAGCTTGCTGCTGCAAAGAGTAAAAACCGCCTTTCAAGCATGCTCACGCGTTTTAATACCACGATTTCCGCATTGCCGGATGCAACAGTTATCCTCAACTCCTCTTTCGAGATCGAGTGGGCCAATAAAGCGGCGCGTGAAGTGCTGGGGATCGATAGAAGACGTGATATTGGCCAGAGGATCGACAATCTGATCCGCAATCCCGACTTCCATCGCCTGCTTAACAAAAAACGCAAGAAAAACAAAAAAAAGTTGGAGATGCATTCACCGGTCAATTCGGCGGACACCATCAGTGTGCAACTCGTTCGCTATGGCAAGGGGAGCGATCAATATCTGCTGCTGGCGCGTGATATCAGTGAACGCATCGAGGCGCAAAAAACACGCAAGGCGTTTATTGCCAATGCTTCACATGAGCTGCGAACGCCGCTGACCGTGATCTCGGGCTATCTCGAGATTATGCAATCTGCGCCCGAACTCTGTGAGGAGATGCAGGAGCCGGTAAGAGCAGCTGCAGAACAGGCGCATCGAATGCAGCAGATCATTACCCACCTGCTTGAACTCTCCCGTCTTGAATCAGCAGAGCTGGCGGAGGGTGAAGGGGAGCGCGTTGATGTGCCGGAGATATTGAGCAATATCAGCAGCACTTTTTCACTCGCAGATGATGACAGCTTGCACATGATCAATCTTGATGTAGATCCTGCGCTTCATATCCTCGCCAAGGAGGAGGAGGTGCATAGTGTATGCCTCAACTTGATCAACAATGCGGTCAAATATACGCCGCCCGGCAGCACCATCGATATTCGCTGGTATCAAAACAGCATGGGGCAGGCCTGCCTGGATGTCGAGGATGATGGCTACGGGATTGCCCCCGAGCATCTTGCCCACGTCACCGAACGCTTCTATCGCATCAATAATGGGCGCTCCAGTGAGATAGGCGGCACCGG
>JAIVTC010000173.1:0-5278 GCA_048629055.1 Candidatus Bathyarchaeota archaeon | reverse complement strand
TGGTATAAGCGCTAGCGCATCCCACCATGATGCTGATAAGCTTCAGCCCAGATATTTTACTATCTCTCAAGTCAATGGAAACCACACAAGACTACACAACCGAGGGCATCGAGCGCATGGCGATGCGCGAGTTTACCGAGAAGGCGTACCTGGATTACTCCATGTATGTCATCCTTGACCGCGCCCTGCCCAATATCGGCGATGGGCTCAAGCCGGTGCAGCGCCGCATCGTCTACGCCATGTCCGAGCTGGGATTGTCGGCGACTGCAAAGTTCAAGAAGTCAGCGCGCACCGTCGGTGACGTGCTGGGCAAGTTTCACCCGCATGGCGACAGCGCCTGCTATGAAGCGATGGTGCTGATGGCGCAGCCGTTTTCCTATCGCTATCCGCTGGTGCAGGGGCAGGGCAACTGGGGCAGTCCGGATGAACCCAAATCCTTTGCCGCAATGCGCTATACCGAGGCGCGTCTTACCCCCTATGCCAAATTGCTGCTGCAGGAGCTTGGGCAGGGCACTGTCGATTGGCAGCCCAATTTTGACGGCACCCTGGATGAGCCAGTGGTATTGCCGGCACGGCTGCCGAATGTGTTGCTCAACGGCGGCTCCGGTATTGCCGTCGGCATGGCGACGGATATTCCGCCGCATAACCTGCGTGAAGTTGCTGCAGCCTGCATCCACCTGATCGAGCATCCCAAGGCGACGCTCGAAGAGCTGCATGAATTCATTCCCGCGCCAGATTATCCGACCGAGGCGGAGATCATCTCTCCGCCATCCGACCTGTTGAAAATCTATGCGACGGGTCACGGCAGCGTGCGTATGCGTGCATGCTGGGAGGTCGAACATGGCGAGGTGGTGGTGACGGCGCTTCCTCACCAGGTCTCCGGCTCCAGGGTGCTGGAGCAGATTGCGGCGCAGATGCGCGCTAAAAAATTGCCCTGGGTGGAGGATCTGCGGGATGAATCCGATCACGAAACACCCTCCAGAATGGTGATAGTGCCACGCTCCAACCGGGTCGATATCGGGCGCATGATGTCGCATCTGTTTGCCAGCACGGATCTGGAGCGCACCTACCGTGTCAACATGAATGTGATCGGCACCAATGGCCGTCCGCAGGTGAAAAACCTGCGTATGATGCTCAAGGAGTGGCTGGAGTTTCGCTTTGAGACGGTGCGCAGACGCCTCGAGCACCGCCTTGCGAAAGTCAATGAGCGCCTGCATCTGCTCGATGGATTATTGATCGCCTTTCTGAATATTGATGAAGTGATTCATATCATCCGCACCGAAGAGCATCCTAAAGCGGCGCTGATGCAGCGCTTCGAGCTGACAGAACTACAGGCGAATTATGTTCTCGATACTCGCCTGCGCCAGCTGGCCAGGCTCGAGGAGATGAAGATTCGCGCCGAGCAGGAGAAGCTGGCGGCAGAGCGTGACAAGCTGGAGCTGCTGCTGGGCTCGAAGCAGCGCATGAAAACCCTGATTCGCAAGGAGATCCAGGCTGACGCAGAAGAGTATGGTGATGAGCGCCGCTCGCAGATTGTTGTGCGTGACGTTGCCGAGGCGCTGCGTGAAACCGATCTGGCGCCGAGTGAACTGGTGACTGTGGTGTTGTCCGAGAAGGGGTGGGTGCGCTCCGCCAAGGGGCATGAGATCGATGCAGCGGGATTGAACTACAAGGCCGGCGACAGCAGCCTTGACAGCGTCAGGATGCGCAGTAATCAGCCGGCGGTGTTTCTCGACTCCTGTGGCCGCAGCTACTCGATCAGCGCGCATACGCTGCCCTCTGCGCGCGGACAGGGAGAGCCGTTGACAGGCCGGCTGTCGCCCCCCGCAGGCACCACTTTTGTTGCCGTGCTCGGCGGCGCTGAGGAGCAGTGGTACCTGATGGCATCCGATGCCGGTTATGGCTATCGCGTGCAGTTGAAAGATTTGCTGGCCAATAAAAAAGCAGGCAAGGCGGCGCTGCGTTTGCCGAAGAATGCCAGGGTGCTGAAGCCGGCGTCGATTTTGCAGCAGGATGACCGCCTGGTGGCTATCACCAATGACGGACACATGCTGGTTTTTGCCGTCTCGCAACTGCCGGCAATGAGCCGCGGCAAGGGCAACAAGATCATCGGCATCCCGGCGAAAAAAGCGGCATCCAGGGAGGAGTTCGTCGTCGCCCTGGCATGCGTCTCCCCGGGTGGGGTGCTCAGAGCCTGGTCGGGCAAGCGCTATATCAATCTCAAAAGCTCAGATCTAGACGCCTACGCCGGAGAACGCGGCCGCCGTGGCAATAAACTACCGCGCGGATTCCAGAAGATCGATAGAGTGGAAGTGATCTAAGGGAAGGTTTTAGGTGGGGAAGTTTTGGTGGAAGGTATAAGGTGTTTGGTGATAAGCGACATGTTTGGAGCGACGAATTGATCAGATTTTCCCTAAAACTTAAAACCTAAAACTTAAAACTCTACTATGGTAGCTGTTACCCAGAGACTTCCAGACGAGCATCTTACTAACGCTGATATCGATGCATGGCTGGCGCTGTTGCCTCCGGCTGAAGATGCCGGGGTTCGCCGCAAACTTGGCGAGGCGGCCCACTCTGTGCTCGATCTGTTTGCCGATCAGGAGGAGCGCAGCGGACAGCAGCTGGCACTCTATATCCTGCATGTTGCGGATATCCTCGCGCAGTTCGATCTGGATGACAGCACCCTGATCGCGGCGATACTCCATCGCACCCTTTCTGCGAATATCTTTGATCATGACACTCTGCAGCAGCGCTATGGAGAAACAGTCGCGCAATGTATTCAATCCATCGACAAGATCCACCAGTTGACACCGGGTGTGCTCGCAGACATTGAAGAGAAAGGCGAGGCGCACTCCGAGAATTTGCGCCGTTTGCTGCTGGGCCTCTCCAATGATATGCGGGTGATCATGATCATGCTGGCTGAGCGTGTCCATCTGATGCGCCGCCAGGAGTTTTTCTCGGAATCGAATCAATACAGGTTCAGCCGCAATACACTGGATATTTTCGCGCCGCTCGCCAACCGTCTCGGCATCTGGCAGATCAAGTGGGAACTCGAAGATCTCTCGCTGCGCTATCTGCAGCCCCAACAATACCGGGAGATCGCGATCCGTCTCGAAGAGCGGCGTGATGAACGTCTAGCGTCTATCAAGAGTGTGATTAAACAGCTCGATGCTGTTTTCGAGGAGCAGGGGATCCATGCTGAAATAAGCGGCAGGCCCAAGCATATCTACAGCATCTGGAGAAAAATGCAGCGCAAGGATATGGACTTCTCGCACATATTCGATGTCCGCGCCGTGCGTATACTGGTCGATTCGATTGCCGAGTGCTACAGTGCACTCGGGATCGTTCACGGATTGTGGCGGCATATTCCGCAGGAGTTCGATGACTACATTGCGACGCCCAAAGCAAACCTCTACCAGTCGATTCATACGGTTGTGATCGGTGATGATCAACGTCCGCTGGAGATCCAGATACGCACACGCGAAATGCATGAACACGCCGAGCGTGGTGTTGCGGCCCACTGGCGCTACAAGGAGCAGCGTGGTCAAAACAGGGATCTTGAACGTCGCATCGAATGGATGCGTCAATGGCTGGAGCAGGGTGATGATATTGATGAACAGTCACAGCTGCAGAGCGATGATGAACAGCAGCATATCTATGTGCTGACTCCGCAGGGAAAGGTGATCGAACTGGGACATGGGGCAACACCGATCGATTTTGCCTACGCGATCCATACCAGTGTCGGACATCGCTGCCGCGGCGCCAAGGTGGACGGCAGAATTACTCCGTTGACGCAGCCACTGCAGAATGGCCAGACTGTCGAGATCATGACCGCCAGGCAGGAGCGGCCGTCGCGGGACTGGATGAGTTCACGTCTGGGTTATGTCCGCTCATCCAGAGCACGCAGCCATATCCGTCAATGGTTCCGCCTGCAGGATTATGACACCCATGTCGAGGCGGGAAAGGAGAGCCTGGAGCGCGAGATGATGCGCCTTGGAACTGCAAGGGCCAATCTGTCGAAGATTGCACACCACTTCAATATGAAGAGTGACGAGGCTCTTTATGCCGCCATCGGCCGCGGAGATATCTCGCCGGTACAGGTCGCAGGCTGGGAGCTTCGTCAGCAACAGGAATTAGCGCCATCCACTCCTAAGCGTCGCCGTAAAAAACTACCGGGTAAAGCGCCTCAGCTGATTGTACAAGGTGTCGATGATCTCCTGACCCATCTGGGGCAGTGCTGTAAACCGGTGCCGGGCGATGATGTTACGGGTTACATCACAAGGGGGCGGGGCATCACCGTCCACCGCAAGGATTGTTCCGTTGTGCAGCACATGAACGAGGAGGAGCAGCAGCGCCTGATTGATGTACAGTGGGAGTCTGATGAGAGCGAAAGTGGAGAGTTCAAGGTTGATATCCGCGTCATTGCGCTGGACCGCAAGGGACTGTTTCGTGATATCTCCGCGATCTTCTCGAATGAAGAGGTCGATATCACCACGGTAAGAACCCATTCAAACCCCAAAAAACAGCAGGCGGTGATGCGTTTTACGGTTGAAATAAGTGATATTGCGCAATTAAAGAGTCTGCTGGAGAAACTCAACCAGAGTCCCGATGTCATCAAGGCGATGCGGGCGACTTGAATAGCCTTTTTTAACCACAGATGCACACAGATAAACACAGATTATGAGATTGTCATCTCGACGAAGGAGAGATCTTAATGCTCAATGCAGCTTTTTTTCGGTTCCCTCGGCCCTCTATGGGAACCCATGCCAGGATTGCCACCACTTTTTTTAACCACGAAAGTCACGAAAAGCACAAAAAATATCTGTGTCTATCTGTGGTTAGAAAAAGGTGTTTGAATCGAATGGCACTAAGTTAAGCTGAAAACACTAATTAATTGACTCCATCCGTCATGCCGGCGAATGCCGGTATCCAGGGAAAACGGCACTCATAGGCTGATATGGATCCCGGCATTCGCCGGCATGACGGTGGTATTTGTCTTAACTTAGTGCCATTCGGGTTTGAATCTATTATGCGGTTATCTGACCGCGAAATATCAATAAACGAGAAAATAGCATGTCAAAAATCACCATCATCGGAGCAGGTTTTGCAGCACTGACAGCGGTGCGCAAACTGCGTGCACAGGATACCAGCCTGGAGATCACACTGATCGCCCCCCGCGCAGAACTCCACTATCTGCCGGGCATCATCTGGATTCCTGCGGGGCTGCGCAAGCGCAGTGATCTGGTTGTACCGCTGGACAATTATTTCAAACGCAATC
>JAIVTC010000172.1:0-4822 GCA_048629055.1 Candidatus Bathyarchaeota archaeon | reverse complement strand
ATTTGCTTTCAGTAGAAGCAGCGCCTTGCGCCATCAGCACGCCCAACAGCCCCGTAAATCCTTGTTTGACAACACCGCGTTGATTCGTCATGGCCATTCCTCCCTCCTCTTTTCGAAAGTCTGCATCCGATGTTTGAAAGAATAGCAGACAAACAGGTATTATCAAGAATTATTCGCATCAGGGCGTTAGTGCCATGATGTTTACTGCCTGGATGGAAAATCACTCAAGCGATGTGAGGAGCATGGTGGTAAGTCAGCGGAATCTGGCTCTTTTCCGGCCAGCCATCATCTGCAGGTGGCGCACGCAGCTGTGCGATATAACTTTTACAACCGAGACTCGAATGACCGGAATGAGTATAGACCTGCCATTCGCAACATCCCTCCAAACCTGCTCTGATTGCTGATTCAGTGAATGGTGGCAATTGTTCCAGGGTGCGTGAAAACGCGAGAATTTTTCGAGCCATAGGGACATGATGTCGCTATCAGCTGGTAATCAGTAAAAATACTGACAACGCACCCTACTCCGAAACAGTAAATGAAAGGGGCTCTAGAGATCATTCTCCACCGACTTGTTTAGCGAAGGGTTTTCACACAGCCTAGCTCCAAAGCGGGCGTTCACATAATCTTTGCAAAGTCCTAGATGTTTAATTCAGAGTTTTTTAATCGATTTTCTCTGCATGGCACGAAACAGAAAGGCAAAAATCGCCAGCATCCAGGTGATAACAGCACCGCTAGGCAGATCGAACAGCCAGGAGATTGCAAGTCCTGCGGCATAACCCAGTGCGCCAAGACCATAACCGTAGAGCAAACGCTTGTTGGCGGGAACAGAGACTGTCGCCAACGCCGGGACAATCAGGCTGGCAAACACCAGATAGACGCCGACCATCTGAACCGAGAGCGTTACGTTCACGGCGAACAGCAGGTAAAAGCCAGTATGCCCGAGATGCTCCCTGGTGCCAAACCAGATGGCAAGCAGCAGACTGTAAGCCAAGGCGGCAACAGCAATCTGCCGCCACTCCACCCACAGGATCTGTCCGGCAAGCAGATCCTTGAGGTGCTCTCCACCATGGGGGTTATTCGCTAGCAGCAGAATACCGGCAGAGGCAGCGAGAATAAAGCTGACACCGATGATCGCCTCCTGCTCACGCGGCCAGTGCCTCCCTGTCCAGCTCAGCACCAATGCGCCCAGCAGCGCCATGCTGATCGCCGTCATCTGGATCGCCCAGGTTGAATCCCACTCGAGCAGCATCGCCAGCAGCACGCCGAAAGCGGCAATCTGCGCGATAGTGAGATCGATGAAGATGATGCCGCGCCGCAGCACCTCCTGCCCAAGGGGGACATGGGTGGCAAGCACCACCAGGCCGGCCAGCATCGCCGGCAGCAGGATCGAGACTAAGGTTTCATCAATCATCTATTGATCGCCAGTAGCCTGTTGATGGTGTCATCGAAGAGACTGAAGAGATCCTTCGCCTGTGGTGTTCCACCGACTGTGAAGGGAAGCTTGACGACAGGAATGCCGCTCTTACCGGAGAGCCATTTTGCCGATTTCTGCTGCTGGTAGGGTGAATGAATGATCGCTTTTGCCGGTGTGCTCTGGACCTGCTTCAGCACCTTTACCAAGTGTGTGCTGGTAGGCGGCAGCCCGGGTTTTGGCTCAAGCGCTGCAATCTCTTTCAGTCCCAACCAGCTTTCCAGGTAGATCCAGCTGCGGTGATGCACCACCACGAGCATTCCCCGCAACGAAGCGCTGCGCTTTTCCCAGCGTTTGATTGCCTTTTTCCATTTTTGCGAAAAACTGGAAAAGCGCTTCTGGTAATAGTCGCTGTTGACCTTGTCGATGCTCTGCAGTCGCTTGTTCAGAACGGAGGCAACCTTGAGGATATTGCTCGGATCAAGATGGAGATGGGGATTGCCGGAGGCATGCACGTCGCCCATGCTGCGCGTGACCCTGCCGAGCACCTCCAGCAGCCTGACGTAGTCGGCCGCCATCAGATGCCCAGGCTTACCTGGGCGGATGGCGCCATTGCCGCTCTTCTTCAGCAATATGGGAAGCCAGCCTGCCTCCAGTTCAGCACCTGAGCAGATAAGCAGGTCTGCCTTACGTGCTTTGGCAAGCAGACTGGGGCGCGCCTGAATATGGTGTGGATCCTGAAAGGCGGTTGTCGCCGCGTAGGCTTCGACCTTGTCGCCGCCGATTTCACGTGCTAGCGACGCCCACTCCGGCTCGCAGGCGAGAATATCGACCTTTGCCTGCACCAACGATGAAACGGTAAGCAGGGTAATGGTAATCATCAAGTTGTTCAGCATGATTTACACTCCTAGAACTGATGGGCGCCATGAGCGCCGAAACTATAGATAAACTGCACGAAGAACTGATGGTCGGTGCGTGGCTGCGACCTGTCATGGTTGTACTGGAAGCGCAGGGTGGTGTATTCATTTGGCACCCAGGCGATGGCGCCGCCAATTCGCCAGGGGTCATAGTCGCTCTCGAGCCCCGCCTCCTCGAGAATCTCTGCATTGACCGCACGGTTGGAACTGGTCAGCAGGTCGTAGCGCAAACTGCCTTGCCAGTGCGGCAGAAAACGGTATTTTCCCTGGATATAGCCGCCGTGCTGCTGCCCCTCGTAGGGGGAACTCTCCTCGAACACCCCATCGTGGAAAAGATCGATGCGGCCATCCTCACGGCGATACATATACTCCATTTGCAGCTTGAAAAAGCGTTCCTTATAATTACCATCCGGCGCCCACTTATAGACGAAATCAACAGCTGCGATAGAGCTGTCGCCGGTGAAAGCCGGAAGATGCTCCTCCCCATAGGCATGCTCTACTTCGTGCCTTCCCCCGTGGTCATGGCCATGCCCACCGAACCTGTCGTCGCTGTCTCCCCACAGATGCGAGATGCCGAGCTGCCAGCTGTGGCTTGCATTAAAGTCACCACCGATGTCGGCGAAGAGACTCCAGGAGCCTATGCCGCCGCCATCATAATCGAAGGGAAACTCACTCCCCGTAAAGGCCTCCGTACCGAGCCGAAGATAAGTCTCTGTCGGCGCGATCCATGAGCCCTGCAGGCCGTTGTCCTTGTACTGGTTGCCGAGAATACCGCGATAGATCAGCGGCGCATCGACAAAATCCCATGCATGGGGATGCGTATTGTTCAAGTAGCCGATATCAGAGAAAAAGCGCCCCGCCTTCAGGGTGACGCCTTGCCCAAGACCTAGGGTCTGCAGCCACAACTCTTCCAGTTCAAACTCCAGTTCGCCCTCATGCTGGTGCATGACGCCGGTGAATTGCCCCTCGAGAAAACCTCCAATCTCACCGGAGACGGCGAACTCATTGTGGCCAAACGACCAGCCTTCGTCATGCAGCCCGGCTTCACCACCGAGCTGAAATCCCGGAAGGCGATACTCCTCCGGATCCTGTGAATAGCTGGAAATAATGCCCTCGACGATGATGCTCGCCTGAGGCTCTGCATGGAGCTGTGAAACAGAAAGGGCAGCTGGCAGCATGGACACAAGCGCAAGTTTGCCATGAAAAGACATCGGTCTCTCCTCAATGTGAATTTATTAACGAACCCGCCTAAAAGGCGGGTAGTTTTAGTTAAACCATGTCACTTGGAGGAGGATCGCGTATCAGGGTGCTCCCGGGTGCAGTTACTGCACAACGAGAGCCGTTGATGGGAATTGCGTAATCGTACGGCAGCCAAAGTGTGTGCTGGATACCGCCGTCGAGGGTAGCATGATCGAGACTCTGCACCCCCTGGAAAATCTCGCAGGCATGCCCAGATTGATGGAAAGGATGCTCGGCCGCATGTAGCGCAACGGCATATTGAGAGAACAACAGCAACGCCACACACAGTGTGCGTGGCAATAAATGGTTGCCGAGCCAGTGACTGTGCTGATGTCTCATAGTCGGATGATACCAAAGATCCCTAGGGAAACTACAGCCATTTACTGAATCAGCAGTCTGAACAAATTTTGAGGTGTGCAGCGAACGGCTGCAGCATACTCATAACGGCCATTCTAATTTTCCCTGTAAAAGGTAGCAGACCACGAACTGCTGTTCTTTGCTTTCATCCGGTTCACACGTCTCTGTATCCAAAATTCTTCTTAAGCATCTCTCTCCGACCTGCTACTTGCACTATTGGTTGTTTGGATCTATTCTTATATTTAACGAACGTTAAGTAGAATTTCATGGCATCCAATCAAGATAGTGAACGACGCGATACCCGCATTGACATTCTGGAGCAGGCAATCCCTTTGTTTGCAGCACATGGCTACAGCGGGGTATCCATGCGTGACATCTCAAAAGCTGTAGGCATTAGTGCGGCTGCTCTTTACCACCATTTCCCGGATAAACAGCGTTTGTATTTAGACTCGATGGAGTATGTATTCGCTGATAAGGCCGAAGGAATTACAGCAGCCCTTGAAGGCAGCGGTACAGCATTCGAGCGTCTGGAACGATTCGTCACTCGTTGCGTTGAACTGAGGGGGAGCGACCCACACTTCAGGGCGCTGCTGCAGAGAGAGTTGCTGGATGGCGATGAGGCGAGGTTGAAATTACTGGCTGAGCAGGTTTTTATCGGCCCTTTTCAGGCAATATCAGCACTGGCTGAAGAGCTTGCACCCGATTGCGATCCTCACATGCTGGCTATCTCGATGACTGGCCTGGTGCTGTTTCATTTCGAGACTGCGCCTATCCGTCGCTTTCTGCCTGGAGGAGAGAGTGAGCACAATGATCTGGATGTTATCGCGCGACACGTCACTCGCCTGCTGGGAAAGGCGCTGGGAGAAAGCTGATGTCCCACCTCATTCTGATACTGATG
>JAIVTC010000171.1:0-6893 GCA_048629055.1 Candidatus Bathyarchaeota archaeon | reverse complement strand
AGACCCCGCTCCCTATGCCTTTGATGCTGTGCGCGATTAAGGAGATTTTCACAAAGAAATTTTTCAGCAGTACCCTGCCAATGGTATAAACTTGATATACATCAACAAGAGCAGGAGACGGAAGCCGCAGCAGAAGAATTGCAAACCCTCTCTCTCCTCTTTCAATAATAACCACAAGTGACCAAAAGGAGATCCCATGCTGAAACCCGGTGATATTGCTCCAGGCTTTGAAATTCCCAATGCCGAACTCGAGATGATTCAGCTCGAAGACCTCAGAAACAAACATAATCTGGTGCTCTATTTTTACCCCAAAGACGATACTCCCGGATGCACCCTGGAGGCGCTGGAGTTTTCAGATATGAGTGGCCAGTTTGAAAAGCTGGATACCCTCATCTTCGGTGTCAGCAGAGACAGCTGCTACACACATGGGAACTTTCGCGACAAACACGGACTCACTATCCACCTGCTGGCTGATATCGATGGAGTTCTGTGCAAAGCGTATGATGTGTGGCGTGAAAAAGAGGCGCATGGCGAGAAGAAGATGGGGATTCTGCGGTCGACCTTTATCATCGACAAGCAGGGTATTATTCAACATACCCTCTACGACATCAAACCCAAAGGACACGCGTCAGAGGTGCTTGAACTGGTGAAAGGAATGGTTCAGTAGCATGAACCAGCGATAATGCACTCTCAGACAGATTCCGTTGGACCACTGCCCCGCCCCCAAACAGGATTTGGGGACAGGAAACGATTACCTCATGACTCTGCTGTTGTAATTTTACAGCTTCCGCATGCTGTCACTCTGCACAGCAGTCGAAAATAGACTCTCAGCGTCTGCAGTTGGATCAACGCCAGCGGCAGCAAAAGCACGAAAAAAGCCGGTGAGAGCGGTTCCACAAGACCATTCTTCACCAGGCCAAAAACGATAAAGAACATACCGAAAACTACGAAGGCGACGCCCGGACAAATCAGGGAGAAACTTCCCGCATCCGCTTTCGCTCCCTGGCTGTAGTCCCGGAAATAGCCAACCCTCTTCATCACCTTGTAGCCGATCAAACCTACAACGATCTGTAGTGACAGAATGATGGAGGTGATGACGAATAGACCCGGTTTGGAAAGAGTCTCCTCAAAACCATGATGCAGCCCCATCGTCAGCCGGATGATGGTGATTCCTCCCAAGGTCAGTATGGGAATCATGATCCACAGGCTGACAGCTGATTTTTTAGCAATACCATGCTTCAGGATGGACTGAAATCCCAGCACAAGTTTGACGATAGTCAGCAAAAATGCCAGCGACAGGAAAAACAGCGACAGGAACATGCCGATCGCATTGATCTCTTTATAGTGACTCATCGCACCAGGCGCAGCCATGCCGACAGCGATCATAACGAGAGCAAAAATCGCCAGCATCTGGCTCAAATTATTGTTGGAGGCAAAGTCGAAATCTCCATTCGTCAGCAGTCGCGTAAAGTATTCACCCAGTATTTTCAGCGCATGGAATCCAATCAGGCTAAAAGCCAGCAGCGCAAGCGGGAACAGATACTCTACAAAACCCCACAAGCCCGGCACAAAAACAGCGCCAAGTATAAAACTGACGTTGACACTCATCGCCAGAGTCAAAGGAATCACCATCAGTGACACTTCCATATTGGAGTGTTTCAATGCGGTGAACGCCTCCGTCTTGCGAAAACGGCGATATTCACTAATATTCCAGAACAATAGCCTGAAGTGCAGCAGTGACAGCAGCGCCACCGCAACAAGCGCAGCCGACAGCGCTATGACTGTGCCGATATCTCCGCCGGTGAGCAGCGCATAGAGGTGATCAAAGGTCACCATCGGCGTATCCGCGTGAGGAATCATAAACTGCGGATACATGAAAAAAGAGACCGCCAGCCCCCCTGCGCCCAACGCGGCGAGAAAATAGAGCGGCGAATATTTTGAACCAAGTTGCTTAATTAACATACCTATATACCTACATAAATTACTTCTATGCTGGTATATTAGTATTTCCTTATATTTATGTAAACAGGATAATTATCAATCATATGGGGGATCTGGACGCAACTTCTCAAAAACTCCGTGCACTCAATACATGTTTTCCAGTCGTAGGTTGGGCAAAGGAGCGATAGCGACGTGCCCAACGGATGCATTGCTTGTTGGGCACGTCGTGCCTCCTTTACCCAACCTACAATTACACGGGATTATTGAGAAGTTACATCTGGACAAGATGACTCAATAACTCCGGGTATGCGGATAGAGTGACAGCGCCTGTCAACCGTGGTCAGAAGAGCACTTCTGCGTTTGCGCTCGGAAATTATTGTAGGGACGGTCTTCCGACCGCGAAATGCACCGGGTTAATGAGAAGTTATCAAAGAAAGAAGATAACTATTCAGTATCTTGTAAATGAACTAACAAGTCGCTGTTACCAGGTACATCTAAAGGAAACGTTGGAGGCATGGCCGTTCCTGTGCATCCGTGCAATCACGGCATTGGCACATCCATGTGCGGCAGATGCCGACACGAGCCTACAGGGACGTATTGACGGCGTTTTCCGGTAGATGTGCCTGGTAACAGTGACGCTCCCTCATGAACTGAATAGTTACCAATGATGATTGTATTTCAAAGAAGAGTGGCTGGAGCCTGTCACCCACCTGTTTGCGACATAATCCTGACAATCTGTCCCGGCTCATTGTTGAATTCATGGCGCATGGGTTTGAGCGCCAGCGCCGCTACGATCGCCTCCCTGATTTGATCATCAGTTGAGCCATCCCTGAGCAGCGGACGCAGTTCCACCTTGTCATTCTGCCCGAGGCAGAGATAGAGAGTGCCGTTGACCGATATCCGTACACGGTTGCAGGTTTCGCAAAAATGCTGCGAGATAGGGGTAATAAATCCAATGCGCAGTTCCGTGCCCTCAACCTGGAAGTAACGCGCCGGACCACCACCGGGCATCATGCCGGGAATCAGGCTGAAGCGTTTTTGCAGGCGCTTCTTGAGCTGTTGCAGATCATAGTAGTAGTCGGTTGCATCCTTTCCTGTCGACCCCACCGGCATGGTTTCAATAAATCGCAGCGTGAAATCATTCTCCAGGCAGTACTCCACGATGGATTCAAACTCATCATCATTGAGTCCTTTCATTGCCACGACATTGATTTTCACCGGGCTGAGGCCGGCGCTCTTCGCCGCCTGCAATCCATCGAGTACCGTCTGTAGTTTGCCGCCTGTGATCTCTTTGAAGCGCTCATGCTGCAGTGAGTCGAGACTGACGTTGATGCGTGAAACACCCGCATCTTTCAGGGCAGTCGCATGCTCACTCAAGAGTGAGGCATTGGTGCTCAGAGAGAGATCTTCGATGCCGGGTATAGTCGAGAGCCTGGCTGCAAGTTCAGGCAGGTTTTTGCGCACCAGCGGCTCTCCGCCGGTGAGTCTTACCCGCCTGACCCCCAGGCCGGCGAAGATAGCCATGAGACGCTCCACTTCATCAAAGCTCAGCCAGTTCTCCGGCTCCTCGAAATCCGTGAACCCTTTGGGGATGCAATAGAAGCAACGCATGTTGCATTTGTCGGTAACAGAGAGACGCACATACTCCACTCGTCGCCCAAACGGATCGATCAGCTCTTTGTGTAATTCTGTGTCACTCATATTATTATCTCATCCAACGACAAGGCTTTATTCATTATAGACATTTTTCAGATGAGGCATATCCATTTCTTCATTCAAAAGCCCACAAATTGTATGCGCATTATGCAAGTGTATGGCGCATTTTCCGGGTTCAGGCTACTATGCGACCTCTTCCAGAGTCAGGTGAAAAAGATGCAACAAAAATCCATCCTTGTCACAGGATGTTCCAGCGGCATTGGCCGTTGTACTGCCCTGGGCCTGCATCAGCGTGGATATCGTGTGTTCGCCACTGCGCGTCAGCAAGCGGATATCGATGAACTGGAAAGCCTGGGAATTACCACTCTCTATCTCGATTATTGTGACAGCAGCAGCATACAAGCAGCCTTTGACAAGGTGATAGAGTCTACCGGCGGCAGGCTCTATGCACTCTTTAACAATGGCGCCTACGGCCAACCCGGGGCTGTTGAAGATCTGACGCGCGCAACACTGCGCAACCAGTTTGAGACCAACCTGTTCGGCTGGCATGAGCTGACCCGGCTTGCCATCCCTGTCATGCGGCAGCAACATGAAGGCCGCATCATCCACAACAGTTCGGTGCTGGGCTTTGCAGCCATGTCCTACCGGGGAGCCTACAACGCCAGTAAATTCGCCCTGGAAGGCCTTGCCGACACCCAGCGGCTGGAACTTCGTGGAACGAACATCCATATCTGCCTGATCGAGCCCGGTCCAATCCGCAGTCGTTTTCGCGCCAATGCCTATCAGAAGTTTATCGAGAATATCGATGTCGAGCAGAGCGTTCATCAGGCAACCTATGAAAAGATGATCACCCGCCTGAACAAAGAGGGAGATGCCGCCCCCTTTACCCTGCCGCCGGACGCCGTGCTGAAAAAGGTGGTACATGCGCTTGAAAGCAAACGTCCAAAAATTCGTTACTATGTGACGTTTCCAACCTATCTGTTCGGCTTCCTGAAACGCATTCTCAGCAACAGACAGATGGACTGGCTGCTGGCGAAAATCTGAGAATGCCTCTCATGCGTCTTGCGTAATCCGGGATGTGGGGAGCGAGCCGGCAACTGAGTATCTTCTCGCGACATGAGTGGTCGTCCCTGACCAAGCCATGCAATCCTTTGATTCCCTGCGGTGGGGGTACTAGAGTGTCTGCTGATGCAATGTCTGTGAGTGGTTAGATGCATCCACAGTCCAGATCAGGATTTTTTCGACCGATTGCATCGAGTGAGGTGGGCGTGTGTGATGGGTTCGTATGCCCAATCTCATCACCTGCAAAAAGGTCACTGTTTCCAGCATATGTTTCTGCAACAGGATCAACAGAAACCGTGGAAACTGTCGTATAACCCTGGTAATTTGCAGTAAGATCAGGATTCTGGAAAACATCTTCCCAATCGGCAGTAGCTGCAGTAGCGACAAGCATCAATGTTGCTGCGAGTATGGTTTTCATGGCTCAATCTCCTGGATGTTATTGAAAGGACGAGAAATAACCATCCTTGTATATCTATAGACACCATAAATGAGAATTAATTACAAAATTTGTAGCTATTCAGCTCATGAGGGAACGTCACTGTTATCAGGTATATCTACCGGAAAACGCCGTAAATACCTCCATGGTCGCTTCCGGCATCTGCCGCACAAGGATGCACAGGAACGGCCATGCCTCCAACGCTTCCATTAGACACACCTGATAACAGCGACTTGTTAGCTTATTTTGACAAGATGCGAATAGTTACGCACTTTTTTCGTTTTTTTGCTGAATAGTTACGTCTGAACTACTACAGATAAAGAGATTCAGGAGTCTCTTGCGTTGTCTGAGCAACCCTGTGAGAATAAAGGTTCCATATCATACAAACTTCAATGGAGTTTTTTGGATGAAGAGTGTCAAATTTTTTCTCCTGGCCGTTGCCATCAGCCTTTCCCTGGCAGGTGCAGGTACAGCATCTGCCTTCTCTTTCGGTAACTTCTCATTCAGTGATGACGACTGGGGTCCGAATTCGGGATATGGCCCAGGTTGGGGAGACTCATATCGCGGAAGCCGTTATGGCAGACCCTATTACCGGCCATACCGTCGTGGCGGGGACAGATACTACAGAGGGGGGCGCCACTACAATCCCTGGGATAGAGACCGTTACTATGACTATCGGGGGCCCGCTCCGGGATATTATGGCAGACCCCCCATAAGCCCAATGCCTGCTCCTGAAGAAACGGAATGCCCTGCACCTGAACAACCCGGCAGCAACTGAAACCATTTGATGAATCAAGCCCCGCAAAGCGGGGTTTGTCAATTCTGTTCACCAAACAAGCTCATGGAACACAGGGCGCTGCTGCGCAGGACGATGACATGATTAAGATGCGCTTGAAGGATTTGCTGTTCAGTATTACGCTGTCAGCCATGCCGGCAGCCCATTCATCAGAGATGATCAACTTGCCTGAGCCACGCCTTGAGAGTGACTATTCGATCGAGCAGGCCATTCACAACAGGCGTTCAGTCCGGGAATTCAGTAACAAACCCTTGTCACTGACAGAGGTTTCACAGTTGTTATGGTCCGCCCAGGGGACGACCGACGACAAAGGCCTGAGATCCGCCCCCTCGGCAGGCGCACTCTATCCACTTGTGCTCTATCTTGCCGCTGGCAACGTCAAGGGCCTCAATCCGGGAATTTACCAGTATTCTCCGGTCGGGCATCAATTACGCAAGATAAGAGATGGTGACAACCGTATGGAGTTGGCCAGGGCTGCTCTTCAGCAGCATTGGATACAGGAGGGTGCGGCGGTGCTGATCTTTTCTGCCATTGAAAAGAGGACTACCCGGAAGTACGGACAGCGGGGCATTCGCTATATCCATATCGAGGTCGGTCACAGTGCGCAGAATGTGTTCCTGCAGGCGCAGTCGCTAGGGCTTGGTGCAGCTGTGGTTGGAGCTTTTGATGGTGGCCGTATAGAGACACTCCTGAATCTGCCGGCTGAAGAGCAGGTCTTGTATCTGATGCCGCTTGGCAGAGTACGGACGCAGTAAGAGATATCAAGAGAGCTGAAATGATTCACAACAGGACAGCCCGGCTCAGGCGAATGACTCATTTGCAGTAGTTCAGATTAGGGATGAGGCAGAAATTAAAGTACCAGGATGTGTAGAATTTTTATTCGTGGTTTTTGTTGCCACGTCGGGCGCATAGTGAACTATGTAACCAGAGTGACCTCAGAAACCCCTGTCTCGTACACGAGGCGGGGTTTTTTCATGATAAAAGTGGTCGTGAAGAGGCGCA
>JAIVTC010000170.1:0-8753 GCA_048629055.1 Candidatus Bathyarchaeota archaeon | reverse complement strand
GGCGAGATCATCACCAACCAGCGCACCATCAAAACCAACGTCATCGTCGATAATAAAAGCATCCTCGTACTGGGGGGGTTGATCGATGAAGTGGTGACTGAGACAGAGCAGCGGGTACCGTTTCTCGGTGATATTCCGATACTGGGCGAGGTGTTCACGCATCGCGGCACAAACAAAACCAAACGCAATCTGATGCTCTTCATTCAGCCGACAATTCTTCGCAATAACACCCAGAATCTTCATGCAACAGGCAAGCG
Organism: Candidatus Bathyarchaeota archaeon; assembly: GCA_048629055.1. Lineage (GTDB taxonomy): Bacteria > Pseudomonadota > Gammaproteobacteria > Chromatiales > Chromatiaceae > Sva-25. The sequence continues at coordinate 8,496 of JAIVTC010000170.1, read as the reverse complement.
CTACCGCGAGATGCGTGAGGCCCAGCTGGACAAGTACCAGAAAGGCGTGCCTTTGATCGGGGAGGCCGACCAGCCGCTGTTGAAACCACGCGACAACAGGGGGCATGTCATCGAGGACACGAAAAGGATCCCTCCGTCAGAACCTGTCTACGTCGAGCAGGAATACGTCGAGCAGAAATTTGAAGTCTGGACCCACTGATGCAGGAGCAGATCAGCGTGGATCCTGTTGTTGCTGAGCTGCATAGTGATGCAGCTGTTGATGAAAGTCGGCAACAGAGGCATCTCTCCTATGCCTTCTCACGCCGCTACGGACTCATCCTGGAGCAGCAGGATGGTCAACTGGTGATTGTCGCCCGGCCGGACTACACGCCACATCATTTTGCCGAGGTGCGGCGTTTTGTGGGAAAATCGGCGCAGCTTCAGGTCGTTGAGGAGCAGCAATTTAACCGCCTGCTGCAGACACAGCAGGAGGAGAGTGCGACATCAGCGATGAGTGATGTGCAGGGACTGGACTCCGAGCTCGATCTGCATCGCCTGGTTGACGAGATCCAGGAGCCGGAGGATCTGCTGGAGAGTGCGGACGACGCGCCCATTATCCGCCTCATCAATGCGCTGTTGACCGAAGCGATACGCAACAACGCCTCTGATATTCATATCGAGCCCTATGAAAGCAGACTGCGCATCCGTTTTCGCATCGATGGTTCACTCAAAGAGGTGCTGCAGCCGGAACGTAAACTGGCGCTGCCGATTATCTCGCGTATCAAGGTGATGGCGAAACTGGACATTGCCGAGAAGCGACTGCCACAGGATGGGCGTATCTCCCTGAAGCTGGGCGGCAGGGCGGTGGATGTGCGGGTTTCCACCATTCCCTCCGCGAATGCCGAAAAAGTGGTGATGCGTCTGCTCGACAAACAGGCGGGAAGACTTGAACTAAAGCATCTCGGTATGCCGCAAGATATCCGCAGCCGTATAGAGAGAGAGATCCAGCAGCCTCACGGCATTCTCCTGGTAACAGGTCCGACCGGCTCGGGTAAAACCACCAGCCTGTATGCCATGCTCGGCAATCTCAACGACCAGATACGCAACATCATGACGGTCGAGGATCCGATCGAATACTATATTGACGGCATCAACCAGACGCAGGTCAACAGCAGTATCGGTATGACATTTGCCGCCGGATTGCGCTCCATTCTACGTCAGGACCCGGATGTCATCATGGTGGGTGAGATCCGCGACCTGGAGACTGCCGAGATCGCCGTACAGGCGAGTCTTACCGGACACATGGTGTTTTCAACCCTGCACACCAATACGGCCATCGGCGCCATTACACGCATGCGTGACATGGGGGTCGAACCCTTCCTGCTCTCATCCAGTCTCAACGCCGTCATGGCGCAAAGACTGGTGCGTTTGTTGTGCGAAGAGTGTAAACAGGAAAGCGTTGCAGATGAGGCGGAGTGTCACCTCATGGGGGTCAATCTTGAAGATGCCCCACTTATTTACCATGCAAAGGGGTGCCGCAGCTGCTCGTACAGCGGCTATTCCGGACGCACGGGAATTTACGAGTTCATTCATATCGATCGCGCCCTGCAGCGCCTGATCCACTCCGAGGCCAGTGAGCAGGAGATGCTGGAGCACATCCGCAGCAAAAGCGATACCCTCCGGCAGATGGGGTTGTCACTGGTGATGGAGGGCCGCACATCCCTGGAAGAAGTCGTACGTGTTGCCGGACTTGAAGAAGACAACGCTTCCGGGGAAGCCTAGTGCTCTATCAAGGTTGGTTTGATGGGTTCAGCGTTGCAGTGGTGCTTCGCAACAAGGCGCAGCTTGCAGGTAATGGCCATAGTCCTTGCCAAAAGCTGAAACGCAGTGGCGGAGCACCACTGCAACGCCCGAAGGGTTGGCCTGTCAACGTCCATAGCTGCGTTACGCCTCTTGCAAAGGACCAAGCCATTTGCTGTGAGACGCGCCTTGCCATGGGCGCTGACAGACCAACTGAATACCTCAAACCAACCTTGATGGAGCACTAGATGCCCGCATTCTCGTGGCAGGCGCTGGATCAAAAAGGGCGCACACATAAAGGCGTGTGGGAGGCGGATTCACCAAAGCACCTGCGGCATCGTTTGCGCAGTGATGGAATGAATCCCGTCTCCATGCAGGAGGTGCGTGGCAACCGCCGCCTCACGGGAGCGAAGACGACAAAAGAGCAAAGGAGTTCTGCTGTCGATCGTCGTTTCAATCCGACGGATCTCTCCATGTTTACCCGCCAGCTGGCAACCCTGCTGCGTTCACGCCTGCCTGTCGAAAAGGCGCTGGGCGTGCTCTCCTCGCAAAGCAACAAAATGTGGCAGCGGCATCTTTTGACCGCCCTGCGCTCGCGGGTTGTAGAGGGATCGTCTCTGGCGGATGCATTCCGCCAGTTTCCGCAGGCCTTCCCTGAATATTATGCTGCGACTGCGGAGGCGGGCGAACAGTCAGGCAACCTGGAGATCGTGCTGGAACGTCTGGCTGATTATGCGGAAGAGGCGAATATCACCCGTCAGAAGGTGAAACTGGCGCTGATCTATCCGGCGGTGGTGAGTATCGTGGCGCTGCTGGTTATCGTCGGACTACTGGTATTCGTGGTGCCGAAAATGGTGGAGACTTTCGAGCACATTGGCCAGGAGTTGCCTCTGCTGACGCGTGTCATGATCAGCATCAGTGACTTTCTGCAGCACTATGGCGTGTTTCTGCTGCTGGGAGTGGTGCTGTTTATGCTGCTGTTCTCTTCCGCCATGAAACGCCAGGGTTTCAAAAAGCGGGTGCAGCTCTTTTTGTTGAAACTGCCGTTGATCTCCCGCGTCATCCGCGAGGTCAACACCTCCCGGTTTCTGCGTACCTACGGCATTTTACTGCATAGCACCGTCTCTGCCACCCACGGGATGATGATCGCTGCGCATGTGCTTGCAAGCCTGCCGATCCGCGATGCCCTGATGGACGCATCCCGACGCGTCAGGGAGGGCGCCAGTATCGGCAACTCACTGACAAATACTGGTTATTTCTCGCCCATGACGCTGAATCTGGTTGCCAGCGGCGAAGCGGCGGGAAATCTGCCGGAGATGCTGGAACGCGCCGGCGAGGGACAGGAACGCACCCTGCAGGCGACTGTCTCATCACTGGTCGGCATCCTGGAGCCATTGATGATCGTCGTCATGGGCAGTGTGGTGATGCTGATCGTGCTGGCCGTGCTGCTGCCGATATTCAAGATGAATAGTATGGTGTAGGGAGGTTTTAGGTTTTAGGTGTTATGTTTTAGGTTGGTGACTTAACACCTAAAACTTAAAACCTAAAACTATTCTAATAACATTTTGGAACGTGAAATATGAAGAGTAGAGAGAGAAGAAGGCAATCCGGTTTTACCCTGATCGAGATCATGGTGGTGCTGGTCATCATCGCCATCATGGGCACCTTTGTTGCTGTTGAAGTGATGGACAAACCCGAGCAGGCGCAGTTGACCAAGATCCAGAGTGATATTGATACTTTTGGCGCAGCCCTCGATTTTTACAAACTCGATACGTTCAATTATCCCACATCTGAAGAGGGACTTGCCGTGCTGGTTCCAAAACATATCAAAAGGATGAAACAGGATCCCTGGAAGCGGGATTATCTCTACGCCAGTCCGGGCAGGAACGGCGGTGATTATGAGATCTACACCCTCGGTCGGGATGGCCTGGAAGGGGGCGAGGGAATCGACAGCGACATCAGCAGCTCAATACAGGAATAGTGATGCGCCAACAGGGATTCACCCTGATTGAAATCCTTGTGGTGATGACCATTATTGCCGTGATGACATCGCTGTTTGCACTCTCTGTGCAGGGGCGTGATGACGATGATGTCGTCGATGAAATCATCACAACCTTTGTGCGTGAGGCAAATTTTGCCCGTGAAGAGATTATGTTCCGCCGCTTTCCGATTGGAATTTATCTCTATAACGGCGGTTATCTCTTCTATACCGTTGCAGAAGTTCAGCGCAAAGATGAATCTGAAGAGCAGAAACGCGAGGTGCTGTGGAAACCATTGCAGAGCCGCCTGTTAAAACAACATCGCTTTCCGCATGGCCTGTCGATCACTTTCTATCAGGAAACGGCACCGGCGCCGGTGGCGCTTGAGAATGAAATTCCCGATGATGCGAAGCCCCAGATCGTGTTTCTCTCCGATACGGATGCGATTCCCTTTGAGCTGCTGTTCTCCTATGGTGAGTCGGAAAATCGCAGTGTTGTTCGCTACCCATCCGGAAAAGTACGTGAGAAAGATGAAGCCTGAGCTGAAATCCCCCCCTCACCCTAACCCTCTCCCGGGGGGAGAGGGGACTAGAGTCCTCTGGCCGTCATCCCGGCGAAGGCCGGGGTCCGGTGAATTCAACAATATACTGGATTCCGGTATGCACCGGAATGACAGGACAGCAGGGTTTACGCTGCTCGAAGTAATGATCGCGCTGAGTATCGTCAGCATTGCGCTGGTCGCGATTATCGGCCTGATGGGAGACTACGTGCGTAATCTTCAGGGTCTTCAGGAGCGCACCTTCGCGCACTGGGTTGCAATGAACAGGGTGGTTGAGCTGCAATTGGCTGATGCCTGGTCGGAAACATCGAAGGAGAAAGATGGCACGGATGAGACATCCATGTTTCCAATGCAATGGGTACAGAGTGTCTCGGAGACCCCTTATGAAATGATGAGAAAGGTTGAGGTCGAAGTCTACGCTCAACAGGGTGACGAGCCATTGACGCGCTTGACAACCTATGTCGGTCGTGAAAGCAGTTGGTAGGAAGGTTTTAAGTTTTAGGTTTTATGTTGCAAGTCAATCCCGTAGTCGTAGGTTGGGCAAAGGAGGCACGACGTGCCCAACAAGCAATGTATCTGGTGAAGGGGAAAAGAAGTTGTGAGACTTGAGACGTGAGAGTGAGAGCAAAAGGCTTTACCCTGATCGAACTGCTGGTGGCGGTAGCCATCTTCGCCGTGATCTCATCCATTGTCTATGGCACGCTGAGCAATATCCTGCTGCTTGATCAGGGCGCCAGGAAAAAACTGCAGTCGCTGGCGGATCTGCAGCGTGTCATGATCCTCATCGAGAGAGATCTGTTGCAGCTCGCTCCACGCACGATTATCAATGAATTCGGTGATCTGGCGGGCGCTTTCCAACTCACAGAGTCACCATCGCTGGTGCTCGAGTTTACACGCGGCGGGTACCAGAATCCGGGGCAATTGTTGCGTTCGACGTTGAAGCGTGTGGCCTACAGCGTTAAGGATGAAGCACTGATTCGAACAACCTGGGCAGTGCTGGACCGCGCATCCCAAACGCAGCCGGAGCATGAAGAGGTGCTGCTCGAGGGGGTCAGTAAGATGACCATCTCAGCCTGGAACAAAGAGTGGCAAACCAGCTGGCCCTCACAGCAGGAGAGTCAACCTGCGGATACGCAACTGCCGGGTGCCGTAAAAATCGAGATACAGCTGGAGCAGTATGGAGAATTTGTGATGCTCGTTCCGACTCCGGGATCACAATGATGCGTCAAACAGGCGTCGCACTGATTACCGTGCTGGTGGTGGTAGCCATTATCTCCGGGATTGCCTCTTCGGTCATACTTGAGCAGCAATTTGCGATACGCCGCACCGAGAATCTGCTGCATGGAGATCAGGGGATTCTCTATCTGTTTGCACTCGAGACCTGGGGCAAGGAGATATTGATTACCGATGTTAAAGAGGGTGCAGCAAGCGATCATCTGGGGGAAAATTGGTCGAAGGTGATTCCCGGTGTGATTATCGAGGGTGGCAGTGTCTCGGGGAAAATCGTTGACCTGCAGGGGCTTTTTAATCTTAACTCGCTGGTTGACGAGGCGGGCAAGGTCTCTGATGCTGCGATGCAGCAATTCAAGTGTCTGCTGACAGAGTATGCCGGATCAACCATATCGCCGGATCATATAGCGGATGCAACCAAAGACTGGATGGACCCTGATCAGAATGTTGAAGCAGACGGCGCTGAAGATCTCGATTATCTGAGCAGGGATCCAGGCTACCGCTCTGCGGGTCAACATTTCGTCTCACCCTCGGAGCTGCTGCTTATCGATGGCATGAGCTATGAAGCATGGCAAAATATTCGCCCCTTCGTGACAGCCTATGCGGCGCAAAAGGAGGAAGATTCCTATATCAATGTCAATACTGCGCCGCTGGAGTTGCTGAAATGCCTCAATAGCGATGAGGATTCACAGAGCATTGCAAGCGACATAGTACAATACCGTGACGACACTGCCGCTTTTGAGAGTGGTGCCGAGTTGCTTGCATTCATCAAACAGAGCGGCGCCACGGATGCGACCCTGAAAAAATGGCGAATTGATGTAAAATCAAGTTATTTTCTGCTCACTTCAGCAGTCAATATCGGCAATCTTAGCCTCGGAATGCACCATCTTCTGTTAAGAGACCAGAAGGGTGGGGGTGTGAAGGTTGTCATGCGGAGTTTTGGTGATGAATGGTGACCGATCAACAGCAAGTTTGCAGTCGTCAGTTGGCAGTCATCAGCAAAACTGGAAAAGAGTTTTTAGTTAGCAGCAGGTGATTTTCCCACATGTTTTTACTGCCTACTGCCAACTTTCCCTTAAAGAGTCGATTGATCGATGAATATCTATAATTTTATACAGTTCACAGGCGTTGATCTGAGCCGCTGCCGCTGGCTGCGTTTTCATGAACGCACGCCCGCGGGACAGCTCTCTTATGGCACCTTTGAAGATGCTCTGGCGGCAGCTGAAGGTCAGCACCTGGTTGTATTTGTCCCATCGACAGAAGTGAATCTGTCGACTATCGATCTAAAAGCGAAAAGTCACAAGCAGATGGTGGCGGCTGTGCCCTACATGCTGGAGGAGAAGCTGTCGGAAGATGTCGAAAATCTCCATTTTGCACTGACTACGATCGATAAAAAAGCGGGCAAGCAGCTTGTCGGCGTCATTTCAGGTGAACTGATCGCAAAACTCTACTCTGCAATCAGCACACACAACTATCTCTCTGTTGCAGTCGTTCCTCAAACACTCTCGATTCCCTATGCCAGTGAGACATGGTCGCTCTTCATCCAGGATGATGCGGCAACACTGCGCACCGGAGAGTATGACGGCTACGGGATTGACATCATCAATCTGCCTGAGGTTCTCTCTGTCGAGAACTCGGCATTTCGTCAGCAGCATGAGGAGGATGTAAATCTTGTCGAGTATGATTTTCGTGCAGATGCAAAGCAGGATGATCTCCAGGCAGGAGAGCTTGGCGGTGAGCGTGAAGCCCTGGCCCTGATCGGCCGCTATTGGCTCGATCATCAGAGCATGCTGAATCTCCTGCAGGGCGTCTACCAGATGCAAGCTGAAATGCCCGGTACACTGAAGCAGTGGTTGATAGCTGCATCGTTGATAGGGGTTTCATTGCTGCTGTTTATTGCCAATTCAATGATCACCAACCAGCGGTTATCCGCACACACGCAGCAACTCGAGCAGACAATGAATTCCACCTATACGGAAATTTTTCATGATGAACCCGTCACTGAACCTGCCACGGCGATGCGTAAGAGACTCATCGCGATGCGGGAGAGTAGAGGTGGTCCGGTCACCCCTTTCCTGCAGTTTGTTGCTGCGAGTGCAGAGGTGCTCCTCAAAGACAAACAGAGCAGCGTTGTCAGAATGAGTTATAACAATAAACATTTGCAGATCGATATTGAAACAACGGCTTTTGACAAGCTTGAAATGCTGCAGCAAAAAATCGCATCTGATGTCATTACTGTTGATCTGAAGGCTGTGACGAATAACAGTGGCAAAATCAATGGACGCCTGGTGCTTGCCGGAGTAAAACGCTGATGAAAACCTGGTTTACGCAACTCTCGCAGCGTGAGCGCTGGATGGTGGCCGCTGGAGCCGTGCTATTGATCTTCCTGTTGTTATATCTGCTGATAATAGCACCGCTGCTGCACTCCAAAACGCAACTGCTGGAACAGCTTGAAACCCAACAACGAAATCTCGGCTGGATGAAAACTGCTGCATCTGAAGCGCAGTCACTGCTCGCAGCAGGAAAGTCCAGTCATGCAGATGACAAGCGTTCGCTGATTGCCCGCGTCACTGCAGAGTTGAGAAAAAAACAGATCACTGCAGTAAAGAGCCGCCCGGAGGGTGAAAAGCGCCTGAACCTGGTCTTCGACGAGGTCAATTTTGTACAGTTGATGGAGCGTCTGCAATATCTGCAGACCACCTATGGCATCACTGTTTTCAAGGCGACAATGGAGCCTTCGGCAGAAGCCGGTTATGGCAAAGTACGCCTGACGTTGGAAAGGTAAGGTTTTAAGTTTTAGGTTTTAGGTTTTAGGTGGTTGGTTGCCAGGGGAGATGTTATTATTATTTTTCCTTAATAATTCAATTCTATGGAAGGATGAAAATGGCATATGGATCATTTGAAGAGTTAGAAGTTTGGAAAAGAGCCTGCCAGCTTTCTGTCAATACA
>JAIVTC010000169.1:0-2979 GCA_048629055.1 Candidatus Bathyarchaeota archaeon | reverse complement strand
CCGCGGGCATCCATGCAGGTGCCGCAAGCCAGCACCTCGCCATTGCGCGCAACGGATTTCAGCATCAGTTCGATGTTGTAGAACCCCTGCGGCACCTTTTGGCCGCTTTTGGCGCAAGTGACCGCATCGGCCATCAAAAACAGAGTGACTTTTGCATCTGCTTTAGCCAGTGCCTTGGCCATGCGCAAGCCATTATAGCTGCGTTCCGTGCCATAGGGCGGGTCGTTCAATATGATGAGTGTGTTCATCGCTTCTCTCCTGTTGGTTTCCGGTTGGTCGAGTTGTGTTGCTTTTTTTCCACATGGGTTTGCCGCCACATTTTGATCATACGAGGCAGGAAGGCTGCCATCGCCAGCAGCGCCAGCGCCAGCAGCCCTTTGTGAATCAGGCCTTCCCCGCCGGCTATGGCTTCGCGTCCTGCGTAGCCCAGATAGGTGTAGGCGAGAGCGCCTGGCAGCATGAACAGAAAACTGGCAATGATGTAATGTGTGAGTCGCAAGCGGGTCAGTCCCAGGGCGTAATTCAGCAGATTGTAAGGGAACAGCGGCACCAGGCGGACAAAGGCGACAAAACGCCAACCCTCTTTCTCTACGCCCTGCTTGAGTTGCTTCAGGCGTCCGCCGGTTTTCTGTTCCACCCAGTCGGATGCCAGATAGCGCGCAAGCAGAAACGCCAGGGTGGCTCCAATGGTGGCGCCGATGAGATTATAGAGCGTGCCAAGGACGGGGCCGAACAGGGCGCCTCCCGCCAACGTCATAACAGAACCGGGAAGAAACACCACTGTGCCAGCGGCATAGATGAGGATGAAAAGCAGCGGACCGGCAGCGCCTGCATCTTCTATCCACTGAGCAAGCAACTGCGTATCGAAATGCTCCCGATAGAGGATGGCCGCGGTAATTCCGGCCACGATGAGAGCCAGCAACAGGATGCGCATTATGCTCTGATGCTTCTGAAAAAACCGATGGGATGGGGGTTCGGGGGAAGGACGATCTGGAAGTGCTTTGTCACCCGTTGATTGATAACCCTTCCCCCGTAGATTAACTTGTAGGAATGCTCTGATCGAGGAGCGTAGCGACTTGATTGGAGTTTCCTTATTTTTCATCGTTGCTCCATTCACGACGATTGATCGCATAGCCGGTAATCTTGCCCACAAACGGCAGCAGCAGCATTCCTGACAGCCAGCTTACCTGCCTGGGGTCATGGTAGCGGTGAATGCCGATAGTCATGCCCGTATGGCCTCCTCTGGGTTGATCACGGTAGGTGCCGAAAAGCCGGTCCCACCAGGGAAGGTTGAAACCGAAGTTGCTGTTGGCTTCATCGTCCTCCACGGAGTGGTGAACCCGGTGCATGTCTGGCGTGACCACCAGCCAGCGGAGAATCCGGTCCACTGCGAAAGGCAGCTTCACATTACCGTGGTTGAACATGGCGGTGGCGTTCAACAGCACCTCAAAGATGATCACGGCGATGAGTGGCGGCCCCAGCAGCAGGATGGTGGCGAACTTGATCAACATCGAAAGGATGATTTCAAGAGGGTGGAAACGCGCGCCTGTGGTCACGTCATAGTCCGGATCTGCATGATGCACCCGGTGCAATCGCCACAGCAGGGGGACGGCATGCACCATGATATGCTGCAGGTAGATGACGCCATCCATGATAATCACAGAGACAATCACTGCAAGCACAAATGGAGCCTGGATGTAGTTGAATAATCCCCAGCCCTGTTCCCGGGCAAACAGCGCCACTCCCACTGCCGCAGCTGGAAACAGCAGTCTCAGCACAAAGGTATTGAGAAATACCAGCCCGAGGTTGTTGATCCAGCGCATGCTCTTTGATGTGGTCAGGATTCTGCGAGGAGAGAGCAGTTCCCACACGGCCATGATGACAAAGATGCCGAAAAAGAAGCTTAAACGGATGGGAGCTTCATTGCCGAGAATCCAGTCGTTCCAGTTCATGTCCGTCTTCCTCTGCTATAATCAATACAGATATAATAAGTTCAATAGATCTCTTGAATAATTGAAGTATAGTTGAGTCCATCGATATGTCAACACAGAATTTCAAGCACGACCTCTTCAACCAGTTTGCCCGCGTCGCCAAGGCCATGAGCAGTGGCTACCGGCTGGAGCTTCTGGAGTTTCTGGACCAGGGTGAACGTAGCGTCGATGCCCTGGCGCAGATCTCGGGTCTCACGGTAGCCAATACCTCACAGCATCTGCAGCAGCTCAGGCAGGCGGGCCTGGTTGCCAACCGACAGCAGGGACACAATGTGTTTTATCGTTTGAGCGGCGCGGATGTTTCGGCCCTGCTCGGTTCTCTCCGGGAGGTGGCTGAGCGACGCCTGGCTGACGTGGATCGTCTTGTCGATGATTATCTCAAGGTGAAAGACAATCTCGAACCGGTGCCTGCGGCGCAATTGCTGCAGAGGGTGCGGGATGGCCTGGTGACCGTCCTGGATGTGCGCCCGCCGGAGGAGTATGCGGCGGGGCATCTGCCCGGCGCCGTCAATATCCCCCTGGCAGAGTTGGAGAAGCATCTGCATGAGTTCGATCCCTCCCGGGAGATCGTTGCCTACTGCCGTGGTCCGCACTGCGTGCTGGCATTTGAAGCCGTCTGCAGATTGCGCGACAAGGGGATGACAGCCAGTCGCCTGAACGGAGGGCTTCCCGAGTGGAGACGTGAGGGGCTGCCTGTGGAGACTTCCTGAACAGACTGTGGATTTGAAGTGCTGCAGCGCTTCGTCAATAAGTGAGTTTTGTCATCTCGAACGAATAATGTAAGAGATCTGCATGTATGGCGTAGGCACTGCTTCTACTGAAAGAAATTCCCTCTCCATCGTTAAAAATCGGGGTATAGCAGAATGGCGCTAAGTTAAGCCAAATACCACCGTCATCCCGGCGCAGGCCGGGATCCATAACCACCTATGTGTGCCGCTTTCCCTGGATACCGGCATTCGCCGGCATGACGGATAGAGTGGATGAATTG
>JAIVTC010000168.1:0-3583 GCA_048629055.1 Candidatus Bathyarchaeota archaeon | reverse complement strand
GACAAAAAGCTGCCTGAATTCGAAGTTTAATACTTCAGATAGCAGAGATGGAAAACATGGGAGGGGGTAAGCGCTGGCGCTTACCCCCTACTTAATGTCACGCAATTCCGCAATCGACGCTTATCACCTCAAACTTCTCACCATGACTCCACAACGCGCCCGGGAACTGATTCAGCAGCAACTGCAATTTGGCAGCGGCTACAACCGCAACGCTGTGCGCCTTATTCTTGCCGAAGTACAGCGTGAACATGGCCAGGCGCTGGTAGACAGCCTGATTCGCACGCTGGAACTCGACGAAAAATTTGATCTTGCCGAAGGCACCGACTTCTCCAGTCTTGGAAAATGACAAATCATCTTATTTCACTGCAGCGTCTTGCCCGGCTGTCGAACAATGACACCGATGCGCTCGATGATGACTTTGTTCACTTTCTCATCGACGAACTCGACCAACCAATCTCGCCGGTTGGCAGGCTCTCCCCGCTGCTTCTGCAGCGTCTACAGCAACTTGACCTGCAACCTGCTGAATTGCTGCGGCGTCTCCGTTTTGCCACTCCTCTTGTCAAACAACTGCATCAACTGCATCAGCAGTGGCTCGGCAAGGCCGTGCAGGCATTGATGGCGGAAAATATTGCAGTGATACCGCTGCAAGCGGCTGCATTCAATGATCGTCTCTATCCACAGACGACCCCGCGCATCGGGGCCAACCTTGATCTATTGATACAGGAACAGGATATTGACAGGGCTCGACAATGCATCGATCAATTACTGACGCCTGTCAAATCAACCAACAGCAGGCATGCAGCGAATGCCAAACCATGCAAAAGCGCATGGAAACTGCCGCAGAAGATCCCCTGCAGACTCCATCTGCACCATGCAATTGCCCCCGCAGAGCTCTTCCCGCAACTGACGCAACAGTTCTTCGAACACAGTCAACCCTACTCTGACTCCCCCGGCGCACTGATACGCAAGCTCACCATTGAGGATCACCTGCTCTATCTGGCAATTCAGGGAACCCGCAATCTTTCGGTCATTAATCACAATCTGCTGGATGCACATGAAATCTGGAGTCAGTGGGAGCCTGACCACTACAAACTCCTCAAAACAGCCCGCCAGACAGGTTCCTCTAACGCATTATTCATCTTGCTGGATACATGCCGTCGCAGGCTCAACACCCCGGTTCCCGAAAATTGGCTGAGACGACTGCCCCAAAGCCATGTGCGCGCTTCAATAGGGAGATGGGCTTTTGAAAAAGGCGCACTCCACAATCGAGATGCGATAACAACCGGCCACAAAATTCGGCAACTGCTTGGTTGCGCGCTTGTTCCCGACAAACCGGGAAAAATCACGGCAGTCGCACGCAACTATCTGCGTCCTGCATCCTGCTGACTCGCCTCCATAGCGGCAGCCCGCCACACAGGCTATACTTCCCTCACTGCAACCCGATTTGAAAGCAAATGAATCTTGACAGAGTCCCAACAGGCGAAAGCGCCCCCGATGAATTCAACGTCATCATCGAGATCCCGGCACACTCCGATCCGATCAAATATGAGGTCGACAAGGAGAGCGGCGCCATGTTCGTGGATCGCTTCATGGTCACCTCGATGCACTACCCGTGCAACTACGGCTACATTCCACACACGATCTCTGACGATGGCGATCCATGCGACGTGCTGGTCATCACCCCGATCCCCCTGATCACCGGCTCCGTCATCACAGTGCGTCCGATTGGCGTCCTGATGATGGAGGATGAGGCTGGCATGGATGCCAAAGTACTCACGGTTCCCATCAACAAACTCTACAGCGCATACAGCACCAGAAAGAGCTATCGCGACCTGCCACCGGAGCTGCTCGATCGCATCGCCCATTTTTTCCAACACTATAAAGATCTGGAAGAGGGCAAATGGGTCAAGATTACCGGCTGGGGTGACATCGATACAGCAAAGGCGGAAGTTGTCAGCAGCATCAAGAGCTTTCAGGATGCCCCGGTAAAACCGCACTTCTGATGAAAATCGCGATTCTCTCAGACAGTCATGATCATATCCCGCTGTTGCGCGCAGCAGGATCAGACGCCATTGCGGCCGGCGCTGAAGTCATCATTCACTGTGGCGACCTGGTCGCTCCAAGCACACTCAACTGCCTCAAGGAGATGCATATCCCCGTGCATGTCATCCATGGCAATAACGCCGGCGACCTGGTGACTCTGTCGCGCCTGACGGCTAAAGCTGACAACCTCATCCACTACTACGGCCAGGACGTCGCTCTCACTCTCGGCGGCAAACAGTTTTTTCTGGTGCACTATCCGCACTATGCCCGCGCCATGGCATTGACCGGCGATTATGACATCGTCTGCTGCGGACACAGCCACAAGGTCTCGATAGAGACTCTCACTGATATTCATGGCAACCCTGTCCGATGCATCAACCCCGGCACCGTTGGCGGCGTAGGCTCCTCTCCGGCAACCTGGATTCTGGCGGATCTCGAGAAGATGACTTTTGATGTGCAAAATGTCGACAAGGCGATTGAATTCAAGAGTGCGGCAGGGTAATTACAATGTCACAACTGACACATTTCAATCAGGATGGTGAAGCGCACATGGTCGATGTGGGCGCCAAGGATGAGACCCACCGCATCGCCGTGGTCGAAGGCCGCATTCGCATGCAGCCGGAGACTCTGCAGATGATCCTTGCGGGAAGTCACAAAAAAGGCGACGTGCTCGGTATTGCCCGCATCGCAGGCATCATGGCTGCTAAAAAAACACCTGATCTTGTTCCCCTGTGCCATCCACTGGCAATCACAAAGGTTGACCTGGATCTTACTCCGCTGGAGGATGGCATTCATTGCCGTTCACAGGTCGAAACCAGGGGCCGCACCGGCGTCGAAATGGAGGCGCTGTGTGCAGCCCAGGTTGCACTGCTGACCATCTATGACATGTGCAAAGCTGTCGATCGCGGCATGATCATCGACAATGTTCGCCTGATGGAGAAGCAGGGCGGCAAGTCGGGGCACTGGAAACGTGACGGTCAACAGAGAATATGAACACATTTTTCTATCAGGCGCATTTTTTCAAAAGCGCCGCCAAACTCAAGCAGCTTCCCGTTTGCGAAGATCTTGTCGAGGTCGCCTTTGCGGGCCGCTCAAACTCCGGGAAATCCAGCGCCATCAACACCCTGTGCAACCAGAAATCACTCGCCCGCACCAGCAAGACCCCGGGGCGCACACAGCTGATCAATATTTTTACGCTGGACGAACAACGCAGCCTCATCGATTTGCCAGGCTATGGCTTCGCCAAAGTCGCCGCCAATATCCGCCAGCAATGGCGCGGACTGCTGACTGACTATATCGAGCAACGCGAATGTCTCAAAGGGGTCGTCATGATGATGGACTGCCGCCATCCGTTAAAACCTCTGGACAGGCAGATGCTGCAATGGTGCACCCATCTTGACCTCCCTGTGCATGTGCTGCTCACCAAGTCCGACAAACTCAAAAAAGGCCCTGCAAAAAACACCTTGCTGAAAGTGCGCCAAATGCTGAAGGAGTACGAAAACGTCTCGGTGCAACTCTTCTCCTCCCTGAAAAAAACCGG
>JAIVTC010000167.1:0-5747 GCA_048629055.1 Candidatus Bathyarchaeota archaeon | reverse complement strand
AAAATCGATATCCACATTGCGCCCGTCGAGGATGGACCTGATTTGTGCAGTGACTTTTTCAGCCGTACCCACAGGCACAGTGGATTTGTTGACGACGATCTTGGGGCGATCCATATGCTGCGCAATGGATTTGGCAACAGCGAGTACATATTGCAGATCAGCCGAACCGTCTTCATCCGGAGGCGTGCCCACTGCGATAAACTGCACATCTGCGAATGCCATGGCATCCTCGATACTGGTGGTAAACTCAATATTGCCCTCTGCAACACTCTGCTTGATGATCTCTTCGAGACCCGGCTCATAGATCGGGATCACTCCATTTTTCAGGTTGCTGATCTTCTCTTCGTCGATATCGACGCACAGCACATGATGGCCGACATCCGCCAGACAGGCGCCTGTGACCAGCCCCACATAACCGCTACCGTAAATTGTAATTTTCATCGTATCTCGAAATTTAAAAGTAAAAAAATTCTGTTGTTGCTATAGCATACGCTGCGGACGCAGGGGGGATAAGGCGTCTTTTTGCGACCTCCATGGTTGGAGGAAGTGCAATCAGATTGTAGGGAAGAATCATTGCCGCATCCACCTTAAATCCCCCCCAACCCCCCTTTGTCAAAGGGGGGGCAATAGATGGATGCGTGGCTAGGATTACTCTTTGTCACTCAGCTGATAGCTTGCGCCGCAGTAGGGACAGACTGCTACCTCGTCAGCGCCTTTGAGCGGCAGGAAAACCCGTGGATGCATGTTCCATACCTCGTCACCGGGTCGCGGACATGACAGTGGTAGATCCTTGCTGTTGATCTTGATGATATTTTGCTTATTCGCCATCGTCGTCTCCGCTATACATCGTTCTTGTACTTATCATCTTCCGATTTTTTGTAACGCGCCATCTCGACTTCCCTGCGAGCATTCCACACCTCTTCACGCTCCTTGGAACGCTTCTCCCATGCCTGTTCATACTGTGGAATGGTATTCTCTGCAAACAGCACCTGGCGCATCAGCTGAAAGCCGAACTTCATCAGGGCAATATCATCCTGTTGCAGCACTTCATAGGTTGTTTCCGGGAGGTCATAACTCTTTTTAAAGGCATCGCTCATGACAAAACGGCGAAAACGATCCATGTCGTAACAGGCCATGAAATAGAGTTGCAGGCTCGATTCCGGCGGTTTGCCTACCGACGGGCCGCCTGATTTTTTCTTCAGAATGAGCTGCAGCCACTCACGATTCATCTCCTCGAACATCGCGATTTCCTGCTCGAGCAGATACTCCTTGATCTGAATATCACGATCCTGCTGATGGCCTTTGCAATGCGACTCCTCGATCAGCACATAATGCGCCTCGTCTTCAGCAGACTCCTTGTGGTGCAATGCCAGATGCCCCAGCGGATAGTAACGGCAGGATGTCGGGCGATCCTCATACACGCTGCACCCCTCTTCATTCATAAACAGACAGACGCCTTCATCCGTGGTTTTCATCTTCACACCGGGCACTCTGTCCGCATCCATCTCGAAAGGCACCGTATGCTTTTTAAGGAATTCGCCACTGCCCATATCAAAACGATTTTTGAGACGAATGATGTCATAGGGTGTCAGGGTAATATCCGCTTGCTTACAACATGCATTGAAGCATGAAATTCCTTTGTAACAACGGAATTTGATGGTTGCATCAGCGCGCAACATAGCCGGCACGACATCACTGGTAAAGGGGATGTCAAATGGTTTACTCATAATCGTTCCGGCTCTTGATTCAACAAAGTGTCAAATCAGGACATCAGCAAGCTTAACAGCTAATTATACAGCAAGGCCGTGGTAATCGCCTCCCGAGACAACAAAAAACCCGGACACCTCAAGGCGCCCGGGTTTCTGCTCTGGATCAAGAAATACTTACTTGAACAGCTTGTCCTTGTCGACGAGATCAACGTGTGCACGCTTGAAACATCTCCACTCTTTGTTCTCCTTGTCATAGACAGAGTTCACAAAGCACTTCCAGTTCTCTTCATCGATGAAGTTTTTATCCATACGGTAGTAGAAACCGGGATAACGCGACTCTTCACGGAACTGAATGTGTTTCATATGCGCTTCTGCTGTCAGAATACGGTGGTAGTTTTCCCACGCACGCAGAAGTTCGTGCAGGTCTTTGGCCCGCATCTTCCCGGCATCGACCTTCAGCTCGCGCAACTTGCCTTCAGCAACCTCAAGCATGTTTGCATTGGTTGTGTAGTAGGTTGCAATGCCGGCCACATACTCATCCATGATCTTCTGCAGGCGGAACTGCAACATACGCGGAGTAATGTAGTGGGGGTTGATATCGATCGCCGTGGAGTAGTCTTTATGCTCCAGGTAGGTCTTGACCGGCTGATAGATTTGCGCAACCAGGTCATCAACGCTCTCGGCAAGCTCAGGCACATGCTCCTTGTTGTCGAGGACGAACTGAATCATGGACTTGGCGCACATACGGCCTTCGGCGTGTGAACCGGAAGAGAACTTGTGTCCGGAAGCACCCACACCGTCCCCTGCAGTGAACAGGCCTTGTACGGTGGTCATACCACGGTAGCCCCAGTTCCAGCCGGAAGGCAGATGCTCGGGAATACCTTCGCCCAGACCTTCACTGGAAGGCGCGCCAACATCGGTAGGGCCTGAGACCCAGATGCCGCAGCAGCCAGAGTGTGAACCCAGAAGGTAGGGTTCGGTAGGCATCAACTCCGAGTTTTTCTTCTCGGGCTCGATGTTCTCGCCAGCCCAGATACCGCACTGGCCAATACACATGTCGAGGAAATCCTCCCAAACTTCTGCTTCGAGGTGCTTGACTTCACGAGGAGTCAGGTTCTCACGCAGTTTAGCCAGGGCAGTCACAGTGTCCATCCAGATAGGACCGCGCCCCTCTCTCATCTCTTTGAGCATCAGATGGTTGCGCAGGCAGGAAGCGGGAACAGCTGCCTGGCCATAGGGAGGATAGTCGTCCAGCATCTCCTTGTTACGCTCCAGGTAGACTTCGCCGAAAGCGTTGGTCGCCTGGGATTTGAACAGCAGGAACCATGCGCCGACAGGACCGTAACCGTCTTTGAAACGCGTCGGTACGAAGCGGTTTTCCATCAGCGTCATCTCTGCGCCGGCTTCAGCAGCCATTGCATAGGTAGAACCGGCATTCCAGACGGGATACCATGCGCGACCCAGACCTTCGCCAACAGAACGCGGGCGAAAGATGTTGACACAGCCGCCGGCTACCAGCAGGCATGCCTTGAACTTATAAACCATGACCTTGTTTTCGCGAACCGAAAAGCCAACTGCACCGGCGATGCGATTCTTCTCATTCTTGTCGTTGACCAGCTTGACGATGAAGATACGTTCCTCGATACGGTCGATACCCAGCGCTTTTTTCGCCGCTTCAGCCACGATCCACTTGTAGGATTCACCGTTGATCATGATTTGCCACTTGCCGGAGCGTACCGGAGTACCACCTTCGGCCAGGGGAGGCATACCCTTGGAACCGTCGAAACGCCCGCCGTTCTCGTCCAGTTTCCAGATGGGGAGGCCCCACTCTTCAAACAGGTGAACGGATTCATCAACGACACGCCCCAGGTCGTAGACGAGATCGTCTCGAGTGATGCCCATGAGATCGTTGGAAACCATACGCGTGTAGTCAGCAGGATCCTGCTCGGCACCGATGTAGGTGTTGATTGCGGAGAGACCCTGGGCAACGGCGCCAGAGCGATCCATTGCAGCCTTGTCTACCAGCTTGATTGTGATCTCACGACCCATGGAAGCTTCAGCAGCTTTTGCCCAGGGCATGATCTCGTAACTCGCACCACAAGCAGCCATTCCGCCGCCGATGATGAGGATATCGATTTCTTCTTCGACGACTTCAGGATTACCAAATTCGGCCATTTTAATACCTCTAAAATTATTCCAGAATACCAGTTTGCCTTACTTGGCAATCAGTTCGCTTGGGTCGCCTTCACGGAAGCCATTGTGCTGCACGAAGAAACCAACGTCAGCGATCTTCGCGAAGTCTGCTTCAGGCTTGCCACCATAAGGATCGATAGAACCTTCAGGTGTTGTACGAATAGGAAATTTGAAGCGCTTTTCAGTGCCGTTGCGAAATTTGATGCTCCAGATGATGGAATCTGTACCGCGCAGAGGCTGTACAGATGCTCCCAGAGGAACGATATCAGCGTATGGACGCGCTTCGATCGCATTCTGCGGGCAGATCTTGACGCAAGCGTAACACTCCCAGCACTGATCAGGCTCCTGGTTAAATGATTTCATGGCATGGCCGGTTTCCGAACCATCCTTATCCAACTTCATAAGATCGTGCGGACAAATGTACATGCACGCCGTCCTATCCTGGCCTTTACAACCGTCGCACTTATCAGTACGTACAAATGTAGGCATGAGTCAGTCTCCTCATAATTAAAAGAAAAATTCACTGCAGTGATTTCATCAGATGGTGAAGTTTATTGGGGCAACCCGCTATTCCGGATCAAGGAGCAATAACTGCTCATTCCCAGGCAAAAATAAGCAATCTACACCCGAATTCTTAATCTACCATCAGCCGTATATTTCCAGCTTCAAGGATGGGTAACATAATGATCTTCGAGCAATTCATCCAGTCAGTCTTTCTGCATCATAGATAAAGAGACTTTATCTTGTTAAGATAGCAAAACCTATAGGCAGGAAAACCCCGACTAACACTTTTACTTTCAACAGTTTATGGATATTTCAGACGACTCAAACGATACCTCGGCGCCATCGGCCACCATCCTGATAACACCTCAATGCCCATACTGCCCTGCTGTTATTTCCGGGCTGCTGACACTCCTAAAAGCTGGAAAAATCGGAAAACTGGAGATCATCAATATTGTCGAGCATCCTGAAATCGCTCGCCAAAAGGGAGTCCGCAGTGTTCCATGGACTCAGATCAATGCACTTGAACTCTCCGGTGCTCTCACTGGAAAAGAGCTGGAAAAATGGGTCGCAGTGGCGAGGCAGCAACAGCAGAGTGACTACCTCGCCCACCTGCTGGAAACCGATCGCCTGCAACAAACCGTCGAGCACATCAAAAATGACCCACAACAACTGCCTGGTCTGCTGATGCTGCTGAATGACCTCGAAACACCGATGGCTATTCGCATCGGCATCGGCGCTGTGCTCGAGGAATTCGAAGAGACTCAGCTCATCGGCGCAGCAACCCAATCCCTGCTCTCCATGTTAAGTTCGGAGCATCAACAGGTACGCGCTGATGCCGCTCACTATCTCTCTCTGACAGCCGACAAAAAGGTCATTCCTGCTCTCGAAGCACTGCTGCATGACCCGGCTGTAGATGTACGTGAAATCGCCGCCGAAACCATCGAGGAAATCAACAAATGAACAACCATGCACGCACCCTGCTGCTATTCGGCGCTGTCAACGGATTATTGTACGTCGCACTGTCGGCCTTCGCCGCACATGGATTGAAAAGCAGCATCACTGCGGAACAACTGGGCTGGTTCGAAACTGCAGCCCGCTACCAGGGATTCCACGCACTGGCACTGCTTGCCAGCGGCATATTGATGCAACTCTATGAGCAACGCAGCTTCTACCTCTCCGGCCTGCTGATACTGCTGGGCATCTTCATCTTCAGCGGATCACTCTACGCCATGGCGCTGGGTGCGCCCAGGTGGTTTGGAGCTATTACTCCCATAGGAGGAATCAGTTTGCTTGCCGGATGGGCATTGATGATAGTGGGGCTGCTGCGACAAGATGCATGAG
>JAIVTC010000166.1:0-3465 GCA_048629055.1 Candidatus Bathyarchaeota archaeon | reverse complement strand
TGAAACAGCGCCGCTGGCCGCGATTGCAGCGGTGCAGGTGTTATGGGGAGATTTCAGGTAATCGGCAGCAATTGAAATAATTTGAACCACAGATGCACGCAGATGAAGAGATGTAATCATATCTGCGTGCATCCGTGTTCATTTGTGGTTCAAATTGTTTCAATACCCGTAAGTTATCTGAAATCACCCAACAGCATTTGCACGGCTGCAATTGCTGCCAGCGGTGCAGTTTCGGTGCGCAATATACGTGGGCCGAGTCGCACGGGGATAAAATCATGCAGCGTCAACTGTTCGATTTCACTGTTGCTCAAGCCTCCCTCGGGCCCGCAAACAAGATGCAGAGTCGTCTCTGCTGCAGGTGCGGGGAGGGATGCCAGGTTGTCATCAGCCCGCGGATCCAGAACAATGCCGTAGCGGATCTGCAGCTGCGCCCAGACTTCAAGCGTGGCAGTCGGATGCAGCAGCGGCAGTCGGCAGCGGCCGCTCTGTTCACAGGCGGAGATGATTACCTGCTGCCAGTGCTGCTGTTTCTGCTGCAGGCGTTTCTCAGGAAGTTTGACGGCCGTATGTTCCGTCACCAGCGGTGTGATGGCGGAGACGCCCAGTTCCACAGCTTTCTGCATGGCAAAATCCATGCGCTGTCCTTTGGAGAGTGGCAGGCCGAGATGGATATCGAGTGGCGGGTCGGCTTCGAGGGGGGATTGGGTGATGATTCTGACGACTGTCTGGCGTTTAGAGATCTCCCGGATATTTGCAGTGTAGGAGTGACCATCGCCATTGAAGAGCTCGATCCGGTCATTGATGCGGCAGCGCAATACTCTTGTCAGGTGGTGCGTCGCGCCGGCATCGAGTGTGATCTCGGTGTCGCACTGAAGAGGAATATCCTGGTAGATACGGTTGCGTTGCATCAGAATTTTTCAATAACAGCGTATCGCGGTCAGATGACCGCTCCTACAAATATGTGGATGACATCGGGTGTAGGAGTGGTCATCTGACCACGAAGGATTTCAGGAGATATTCAAATTTTTCCACAAACGCATTGTCGGAGCGACCTGGTTCATCGAATAGAAGTGCAGTCCCGGAGCGCCCTCGTCGAGCAGGCGTTGGCACATGGATGTAACCACCTCTTCGCCAAAGGCACGCAGGCTTTCGAGATCATCGCCATAGGCTTCCAGACGCTTGCGTATCCAGCGCGGGATCTCGGCGCCGCAGCCATCGGAAAAACGCGCCAGCTGGGTATAGTTTGTAATCGGCATGATGCCGGGCACGATGGGAATGTCGAGCCCGGATTTTTCACAGGCATCGACAAAGAAGAGATAGGCATCCGCATTGTAGAAGTACTGGGTAATCGCGGCATTCGCCCCGGCATCGACCTTGCGTTTGAAATTCTCCAGATCTGTTGCCGGAGTCTTGGCCTGGGGATGGTACTCCGGATAGGCGGCGACTTCGATATGGAAGTGATCACCCGTGGTTGTGCGGATATGTTCCACCAGTTCGTTGGCGTAGCGCAGTTCATCGAGTTCACCGAGCCCTGCGCCGGAGGGGAGGTCGCCGCGCAATGCAACCAGGCGGTTGATGCCCTGCTGTTGATAACGTTGCAGGAGCGCGTCGATCTCAGCTTTATCAGAGCCGATGCAGGAGATGTGGGGGGCTGTTTCAATTCCCTGTTCTCTCAGCCAGTCGACGGTTTGAAAGGTGCGTTCCCGGGTTGAACCACCTGCTCCGTAGGTGACCGAGAAGTAGAGCGGTTTAAGTGTTGAAAGCTCCGCGATGGTCGCCGTCAGCTTTTCAAAGCCCTGTTCAGTACGTGGTGGAAAGAGCTCGACACTGAATGTTTTATCAAACTGCTGTTGTGATTTCATGGTTGTTCTCAGTTCTAGACACGACTTGTTATTTACCACAGATGAACACAGATAAACACAGATTATCAGGTGACGAAATATCTGTGTGCATCCATGTTCATCTGTGGTTAATTATCTTTTGTCCTTCACCCCAACCCTCTCCCAAAGGGAGAGGCAGTTGGTTGTCAGTAGCGATAATGCTCCGGCTTGTAAGGGCCGGCGACATCCACGCCGATATAGTTGGCCTGGTAGTCCGTGAGGGTGGTCAGATGTGCGTCAATCTTATCCAGATGCAGACGTGCAACCTCTTCATCCAGATGCTTCGGCAGTGTGTAGACGGAATTCTTGTAGTCGTCGCCTTTGCTCCACAACTCGATTTGCGCCAGCACCTGGTTGGTGAAGGAGTTGGACATCACGAAGCTCGGGTGGCCGGTGGCGCAGCCGAGGTTGACCAGGCGCCCCTGGGCGAGCAGGATGATGCGCTTGCCGTCGGGAAAGATGATGTGGTCGACCTGCGGTTTGATCTCCTCCCACTGGTACTCCTCGAGGCTGGCAACGTCGATCTCGTTGTCGAAGTGACCGATATTGCAGACGATTGCCTGGTTTTTCATCTTCGCCATGTGTTCATGGTTGATGACATGGAAGTTGCCGGTGGCGGTAACAAAGATATCCGCCTTGTCGCAGGCCTCATCCATGGTGACTACGCGATAGCCTTCCATCGCAGCCTGCAGGGCGCAGATGGGATCGATTTCGGTGATCCATACGGTGGCGCCAAGGCCGCGCAGGGATTGCGCCGAGCCTTTGCCGACATCGCCAAAACCTGCGACGATGGCAATCTTGCCGGCAATCATCACGTCGGTGGCGCGCTTGATGCCGTCAACCAGGGATTCACGACAGCCGTAGAGGTTGTCGAATTTGGACTTGGTGACTGCGTCGTTGACGTTGATCGCGGGGCAGTAGAGCTCGCCGTCCTTCTCCATCTGGTAGAGGCGATGCACACCGGTGGTGGTCTCCTCGGTGACGCCCTGGATGTTGGCCTTGATGTTGGAGTACCAGTTTGGACTTTCGGCCAGTTTCTTTTTGATCGAGGCGTAGAGTGCAACCTCCTCTTCGCTGCCGGGATTGTCCAGGATAGAGATATCTTTCTCCGCCTTGCTGCCGAGGAGGATCAGCAGGGTTGCATCGCCGCCGTCATCGAGGATCATGTTGGGGGTTCCGCCGTCATGCCACTCCATGATGCGGTGCGCGTAATCCCAGTAGTCGTCCATGGTTTCGCCCTTGTAGGCGAATACCGGAATGCCCTGTGCAGCAATGGCGGCTGCAGCATGGTCCTGGGTGGAGAAGATATTGCACGAAGCCCAGCGGACTTCCGCGCCCAGGGCCACCAGGGTTTCGATCAGCGCGGCTGTCTGAATGGTCATGTGCAGACTGCCGGCGACGCGTGCGCCGGTGAGTGGCTTTTCCTCGCCATACTTGCTGCGCAGCGCCATCAGACCGGGCATTTCGGTCTCGGCAATGTTGAGTTCTTTGCGTCCCCAGTCAGCCAGTGACAGGTCGGCGACAAAGTAATCTTTTGAAGTATCTTTCGCTTCAGCGTTCATTATTGAGTCTCCTCATAAAAAGT
>JAIVTC010000165.1:0-4253 GCA_048629055.1 Candidatus Bathyarchaeota archaeon | reverse complement strand
CACAGCAATAGATATGCCATGGCGGTGCATCAACTGGCGCAGGCAGTCAAACGGCGCTATCGCTCTATGCGTTATGCCTACCAGGATAACGCTGTTAATGGCGGATCGTGATGGGAGTTAGGTTTTAAGAGTGAGGTTTTAAGAGTGAGGTTTTAAGTTTTAGGTTTTAAGTTTTAGGTTGGTGCCGTGTAATAAGGGAGTGTTTGTGCTCACGGTTTTAACTCCGGCAGGTCGAATCCGACACTGGCTTTCCATTGGTTGACGATGCGGCAGAAGAGTTCTGCGGTGCCTTCTGCATCATAGATCGCAGAGTGCGCCTCGCGATGGTCCCACTCCATACCGGCGGCAATTGCGGCTTTGGCAAGCACCGTCTGGCCGTAAGCCAATCCTGCCAGACTGACAGTATCGAAGGTGGAGAAGGGGTGAAATGGGTTGCGTTTGTTGTGACAGCGTTTCGCGGCGGCATTGATAAAGGCAAGGTCAAAAGTCGCATTGTGTCCCACTAGAATCGCCCGTTTGCAGCCACTCTCTTTGATGGCGTGTCGAATCGGCAGGAAGCAGTGCTGCAGGGCCTCTTTTTCATGCACAGCGCCGCGCAGTGGATTGTCCGGGTCAATGCCATTGAACTCCAGCGCCTTGGGATCCAGATTCGCGCCCTCGAAAGGCAGCACGTGGCAATGCAGCGTTTCAGCCCGTTCCAGCAGGCCATCGGTGTTGATACGCAGGGTCACTGCTGCAATCTCGAGCAGTGCATCCTGCTCGG
This sequence comes from Candidatus Bathyarchaeota archaeon, assembly GCA_048629055.1. Classification (GTDB taxonomy): domain Bacteria; phylum Pseudomonadota; class Gammaproteobacteria; order Chromatiales; family Chromatiaceae; genus Sva-25. The sequence goes on along the minus strand of JAIVTC010000165.1, from coordinate 3,490 downwards.
CATTGAAGCCGCCTGTCTCGACATCCACCACCACCGGCAGGAAACCCCGGAATCGACCGGCAATCACCGGATTATATGTAATCATGAAACGCAGAATAGCAGATCGGCTTGATCGACACTATGGAAAGGGATAGCATGACGTAAGTCTGAGACTCGGTCTCGCTAGTAATCATTGTGGTAAAATCTCAATAACCCCGTGCATAATCGCATTCAGATGAGCTCGCCAACAATTCAATGCTACACCAGCATCGTAGGCCGGATAAGGCGCTTTCACCAATTTTTGATTCAATACGGATCTTCCAGCGCCGTCATCCGGCTTTGTGTTGCCGGATTTCGCTGACGCTCATCCGGCCTACGGGTTCTTCCTGGACGGAGTTATTGAGAACGCACATAAACAGAAAGAAGCTGTTTGATTTTTATGAGAAGAGCATCGGTTTTCCTGTTTCTACTATTGTTCGCATTGCATCCGCTGCATGCAGACAATGAGGTAGATTATCTCTCCCATTCTAATTCCGATCCCTGGGAAAAGGTCAACAGGAAAATTTTCCGTTTTAACCGGGGTGTCGACCGCGTTTTTTTCAAGCCACTGTCGAGTCACAGTGAAGGTCTGATTCCAGCGCCGGTCACGCTCGGGGTGCGAAACTTTTTCAGAAATCTCAATGAAATCAATATCGCTGTCAACAACCTGTTGCAGGGTAAATTCAAACATGCGCTCTCAGATGGTGGCCGCTTTGTGGTGAATACGACCATGGGTCTGGGGGGACTGTTTGATGTTGCTACGCTGATGAAGTTGGAGAAACATTACGAGGATTTTGGTCAAACTTTCGGCAAGTGGGGTGCGCCATCCGGACCCTATCTGCTCATACCGCTGTTCGGTCCTTCATCGGTTCGTGATGCAGTGGGACTGGTGGGGGATTATGCTCTTGATCCGGTGCTGTATGCGCCGCAGACTGAGGTCGTGGTCGGCCTGTTTATTCTTCGCGCCACCAGTATGCGCAGCGATTTACAAAGCATTACAGATATCATCGACCAGGCGGCGCTTGATCCCTACGCTTTCGAGCGTGACTCCTGGCTGCAAAAGAGGGAGTTTGATATCAAGGATGGCAGTTTTGAGGATGAAGACTTCTAGAACGAAGTTAGCAGTCGTCAGTTTGCAGTTGGCAGAAGTCTCATCGAGTCATTGCCACCTGCAGCTCTTTTTTACCACAATCTATATTTTTTTGTTTTTACTGCAAACTGACGACTGCAAACTTTTTTAATAGACCATTGCTCCATAATCGGTTACATTTAGCTGCTAGCGGTGATTGGGATTTATCAATTCAAGATCAATAGAGATTGAATAGTTTCAGCATCGATTAAGGAGGTTAATATTCATAAGTAATCACTACTTGTGGGTTTTCCCTTATGCAAGCAAACCGCCTGCGCAACATTTACCATTCACTTTTAGAGATTAACTTATGAAAAACATCGTAAAGATCGCTGCATTAGCAGCAATGCTGGCTACCACAGCTGTTTCTGCTGAATCGTGGGATATGCCATGGGATGATAGCGACAGCGACTGGAACAGCGACTGGAACAACGACTGGAGAAACGACATGAGAAGCGACATGTCCAACCGCGGCTACGGTCGTGGCGATACCTCCGGGCGTGGACGCGGTCGCGGCGCCGGTCGCGGTAGTTTCAGCATGGACATGGATGCTGATGCCGATACCGATTGGGATGCCGATGCCTATGGCTCCGGTTCCGGTGACAGCTACAACCGCTGGGACAACCGTTGGGACAACACCAGCCGTTGGGACAACAGTAATCGCTGGAATAACCGCAGCTATGGTGACCGTCGTTATGGTCGTCCTTATGGCGGCTATGGCCGTCCATATGGCTATGGTCGTTCATACGGTTACGGTCCTCGCAGTGCAGCTCCAGTCAGGCCCTCGGCTGCAGCACCAAGAGCAGCAGCGCCAGCTACTAAAAACTGCAAGTAATCCATTGTAGTTGAGCCGTACTTCCCGCCTGCCGGGAAGTGCGGCTTTATTTTGTCCCCTGAATTTGATTGATCTTCGATACCAATCAAAAGAATTTTTACCACAGATTCACACAGATAAACACAGATTAAGTAACATCTCAATAACTCCGAACATTGAATACATTTTGTTAAAACAGATGTCATTGCGAGGAGCCGGAGGCGACGCGGCAATCTGGTTTGAAGGTTGCCGCGGTCGCTTAGGCTCCCTCGCAATGACGGCGTTCACACGGGGTTATTGAGAAGTTGCCAGATTAAAAGTTGTAGAAATATCTGTGTTTATCTGTGTTCATCTGTGGTTTGTCATTCTTATGAGTTTTTTAATCAGCCTGCTGGAATCAATGGCAGGTATAATCCCCGCATGAACGAATTATCAACTATCCAGACCATCGCGGCTGCAGCGCTTCCGTTATTGCTGGCGATCACCCTGCATGAAGCGGCGCATGGCCGGGTCGCTCATCGCCTCGGCGCCAATACCGCCCATATGATGGGGCGTGTGACTATCAATCCGCTTAAACATATCGATCCTGTTGGCACCATTGTGGTTCCCATCGCCATCTATATCCTCAGTGGCTTCAATTTTGCGTTCGGCTGGGCGAAACCGGTGCCGGTCAACTTCTCGCATTTGCGCAATATCCGTCGTGATACGGCACTCGTCGCCTTTGCCGGTCCGGCATCCCATCTACTGATGCTGTTTGCCTGGGCTGTGGTTATCAAGGTGATTGTCTCGGTTGGCGGGGTTGACTATTACTCCCATAGTTTTATCGGCGCAATGGCGGGGTTCGGCATCCTCATCAACTCGATCCTGGCGGCATTGAACCTGCTGCCGTTGCTGCCGTTGGACGGCGGACGCATCCTCAACTCCTGGCTGCCGTATAATCTCTCGCAGGCATTTGAAAAAATCGAGCCCTATGGCCTGTTCATTATCATGGGGTTGCTGTTCACCGGCATTCTGAGTCCCCTGCTTATGGCGATGATGAATTTCATCAATCGCATCGTCTTTACACTGATTGGTTTGACCTGATAATTTATGGATTTCGACATCTCACTGAACAAAATTGCCTCCCAGCATGCGCGCGTACTCTCCGGCATGCGTCCGACCGGGCAGCTGCACCTGGGGCACTATCATGGCGTCCTGAAAAACTGGGTGGAGCTGCAGCACGAATATCGCTGCTTCTTTTTTGTCGCTGACTGGCATGCGTTGACCACGCACTATGACGATCCGACAGGGATTCCTCAAAGCACCCACGAGATGGTGATTGACTGGCTTGCCGCCGGGGTCAATCCCAATGAAGCGACCATCTTTATACAGTCACGCGTTCCCGAACATGCAGAACTGCACTTGCTGCTATCGATGATCACGCCGCTGGGGTGGCTTGAACGCATTCCCAGCTACAAGGATCAGCAGGAGAAACTCAAAGAGCGTGATCTTGCCACTTACGGATTTCTTGGCTATCCGCTGCTGCAGAG
>JAIVTC010000164.1:0-2306 GCA_048629055.1 Candidatus Bathyarchaeota archaeon | reverse complement strand
TATCGCAGAAGAGATTGATTTTTAATCGAAACAACAGGGGAAACAAACCACAGAACACACTGAACAGACGGAAAAGAAAACATAATGATTCCGTGTTGTCCGCATGTTCCGTGGTTAAAAAACAGACCCTGTGGCACTAAGAAATGCACACGGATGAATCACTCAACACACAATTGTTACGATATTACATATGGAGGCTTAAATGCTTGAATATGCTGCTTTAGCGCTACTGATCACGATGGTGACATTCATGATCTACCTGCTTATCTATATCCATGACATTCCCTATGAGATCGCAAAAAAGCGCGGTCATCCGCATCAGGACGCCATCCATATCGCAGGCTGGGTGAGCATGTTTCTGCTGCACTCTATCTGGCCATTTTTATGGATCTGGGCCTATCTCTATACTCCCGGTGAAAATTTTCTGCAAATGGAGGTTACCGGCGCCGGCTCGGAAGAGCAGGGAAAGCGAATTTCGCAACTCGAAGAGCAGACCCGCGTACTGACTGAACTGCTGAACGACCTCAAGGCTGCCGCCGCACAAAACCAGTTGGGGGAGAATCAACATGGTTGAGTTACTGATTATCATCTACTCCATGATCATGTGGGTGGTGTTCAAGGTCTTCAAGGTGCCCGTCAACAAGTGGACATCGACAACGGCTGTGCTGGTGGGTATTGTCAGTATCGGATTTCTGCTGCTGATGATGGGCATGTATCAACCCTTCACCAAGGAGGCTCGAATCTATACGCTGACCACGCCGGTATTGCCCACGGTGAAAGGGCGCGTCATCGGGGTCAATGTCAAGACCGGGGATCGGGTCAAAAAGGGCGACCTGTTGTTCCGCATCGATCCGGTACCCTTTCAAAACAACGTCGACAGGCTGGATGCCGAAGTGGTTCTGGCGCAAAGCAATCTGGATGATGCAAAAACACTGCTCGAAAGGCAGGCAGGGTCTGCAAAGAATGTGGAGAGAGCACAGGCCATGCTTGATTCCAAGAGAGCCGAGCTTGCCAATGCACACTACGACCTGTCACAAACCGATGTGCTGGCGGAAGATGACGGGCACATCGCACAGGTTCGCTTGCGGCCGGGGGCGCTGGCCGTGCCCATGCCATTCAGTCCGCTGATGACCTTTGTGCACGACAAAGACCGTTTTCTGCTGGGTGGTTTCCAGCAGAATCCACTGCAGAACATCAAGCCTGGTTTCGACGCCGAAGTGATCTTTATTGCGCTACCGGGGAAGGTGTTTTCAGCCTCCGTGGTCGGGGTAGGTGAGATCATGGCGCAGGGGCAACTGCTGCCCGACGGCAGGCTCATCAGGTTGGAAGGCGTTACACCGCCAGGAAGGGTTCTGGTTCAAATCAAGATCGAGGATGACCTCTCGGCTTATCAACTGCCGGCCGGCGTCAAGGCCTACGTTGCCGTCTATTCCGACAGCTGGAAGCCGGTAGCCATGATCAGGATGGTGCTGCTGAGAATCATGAGCTGGGAGAACTACCTGTTTTCCATGATCAGCTGATGCGTTCCACTGCTGCTCAGCAGAACGCACACTTTTTATAATCCTCGACCATCACAATTACAGGAGCATGATATGAGTCAATCAACACTGGATGCCGGTCTTATCTCGACTCTTCTGGAAAGGCTGGAGAAGCAGCGACTGCCAAGACTTTTCGCACTCAAGGAGAAGGTTGATGGAGGCGAACCGCTCGATGATCTGGAGTTGGAGTTCCTGGGAAAGGCGGTAGCGGATGCCCAGGATATCCTGCCCATCATAGACAGGCACCCGGAGTATCAGCAACTGACGACACAAATACTCACGCTTTACAAAGAGATCTCGGAAAAAGCGCTACAACTAGAAAAAAACGCATAAGAGCATTGCGGAAATTCCTGCATGTATTCAAACCTCGCCATTCTAGCCGCGTTCGCCTTTCTCTACAGCGCATTCGCGAAAGGTATTGAGCGAACATGGGTCGCTGGACCGATAATTTTCACTACCTTTGGTTTGTTGCTGGGGCCGCTGGGATTTGGCATCCTGACGCTAGATGTCACTAATGAGACGCTGCGCACACTCGCTGAAATGACGCTAGCACTGGTTCTGTTCAATGACGCTGCCAGCGCAGACCTGCGTGTGCTGAGGAGCAATCTGCGTATCCCGGAGCGATTGCTGGCAATCGGACTTCCGTTGACTATCCTGCTCGGATTTGTAATCGGTGTGCTGCTCTTCAAAGAGCTCAGTCTGTATGAAGTGGCGATACTTGCGACCATGTTGGCGGCCACTGACGCCGCATTAGGCAAGCCGGTAATC
>JAIVTC010000163.1:0-5217 GCA_048629055.1 Candidatus Bathyarchaeota archaeon | reverse complement strand
CGCCCAGTCGAATAGCGTTCAAGTCGCCGTCACCACTGAAGTACAGGAATTCCTTGCGTGTGCCCGGGCCCTTACCTGTCAGCAGATCCATCTGGTTATACCCATCAAGATGCGCCTTGAAGGTCTTGCCGTCGGCTTCAACGCCACCCTTCTTGAGCTTTTCCTGGATACCAGTGTCTACACCGCCGTTGGCTGCGGCTAGCAAAGTAGGCATCCAGTCCTGGTGCGCGAACATGTCATTGATGATCGTGCCCGGCTTGATCTTGCCCGGCCAACGCACCAGTTGCGGTACACGAAAGCCACCCTCGTTGGTCAAACCTTTTTCACCTTTGAAAGGATGATTGCCGCCCTGCGGCCAGGTGAAGATCTCGGCGCCGTTATCGGTTGACCAGATAACGATGGTGTTATCAGCAACTTTCAGTTCGTCCAGCTTATCAAGCAGGGCTCCAGTGACGTCGTCCAGTTCGGCCATGCCGTCTGCGTAGATGCCGTTTCCGGTTTTGTTCTTGTATTTCTCAGACAGATGGATCCAGACATGGTTGCGTGTGGAGACATGCCACAGGAAGAAGGGCTCATCTTTGTCGCTAGCGTTGTTTCTCTTGACTGCCCGTTCCATGAAGTCGAGCGATCTTTTCAGAAGATCTTCCTCGATGGTGCGCATGCGCTCAATCGTAAGCGGACCGGAGTCTTTGCATTTCTGCTTGCCGACTACACCCCAGCGAGGATCATCTGTCTTGTCATCTGCCTCCGTTGCAACACAATCCATGACACCACGTGGGCCAAATTTTTCCCGGAACTTCGGGTCCTTCGGGTAATCCGGGTTTTCCGGTTCTTCTTCGGCGTTCAGGTGATAAAGGTTGCCATAGAATTCATCCATGCCGTGTACCGTCGGCAGGTATTCGTTGCGATCACCGAGATGGTTCTTGCCAAATTGCCCGGTAATATAACCATAAGGTTTCAGCAGCTCGACAATCGTGGGGTCGATAGCGCGAACACCATGCTTCGCACCAGGCATGCCAATCGTCAGCAAGCCGGTGCGGAACGGATTCTGACCTAACATGAACGCCGCTCGTCCGGCAGTACAAGATGCCTGGGCGTACGCGTCGGTCATCATAGCGCCCTCTTTGGCAATACGATCGATATTCGGCGTCCTGCTTCCCATCAAGCCCCGGTGATAGGCGCTGATGTTGTCCTGCCCGATATCATCGCCCCAAATGACGAGTATGTTTGGTTTTTTCTCCTGCGCCGCGTAGGCTGTGCCGGCGAGTATGCCGAGCCCAAACAGCAGCAGCGTAAAGAGTGTTAGCTTTTTTGTTCTCATGATTTCTATCCTCTAATGATTTCGGAAAATTAGGAGCCGTCTGATTTCAACAATACTCCGGGTGGGCCGACGGCCTCAAATCTTAATGCACACAGCAAACAACGGTCAAACCAGGAGATATCGCCAAGTGCATCACTCTCAAGAATACCTGAACTGCAGCAATTCCCCCCCCCCATAAAGGGGTGATTATGGGGGGGGTATGAGTGAAAACCGTCTACTTGCTATCTGAGTGGCCGGCGCCGAGTGAGGCGCCCGTGCCCGCAGCCACGATTTCGGCGGCCTTGAGCACGGCCTCACGACGGTTGTGAACATCGAGTTTCTGATAGAGGTTTTTCAGATGACCCTTCACCGTCTCAGGCGAAACGAACAGCCTGGCGGCGATCTCCTTGTTTCGCAGCCGTTGGGAGAGCAGTTCCAGGATATCCAGCTCCCGGTTGGTCAGGGGTTCTGTGGTTAGCGCCTTGCGCGTTAGTATGGCTTTAGAGTGATTGGCAGCCGCTATTGCAGGCGCCACTGCATCTGTTGGAAATTTGTCGAGTATCAGATTCAGATACTCGGTAAAACCTTCGCGCTCGCCGAGGCGCCTGAGCAACCCGGCCATCTGTTCGCCCAACTCGACAAAGGGGCGGATCCAGCTACCGGGTTCCCCCAGCTTGATCGCCTGTTGCAAAACATCCACAGCCTCGTCCGCACGTCCCAGCTTTTCCAGGGTTAGCGACTGAAGGGCCAGGAGATCAATGGATTGGTATGTGTTATGTATCGCCTCGGCCGACTGACGAAGCATTGCAAGTGACTCGCTGGCCTGCTGCATGCTTTCGTGGGAGCCGGCGATGATCATTACCCTGAGCTGCGTTATCACGGGGATCTCCAGCCACATCAACATGCTTGGCGCATGGGCCGCTGCGTCGTAGGAATGCGCCCAATCAATTGCCGGCTTCAAGTCACCCTGCAACAGCGACAGCCGGGCATGACAGGATTGGGCCACCACAATGTGCTCGGGCTCATCCGTACCCAGGGCAAACGCCATCAGGTGCTTCATTGCCTCCACGGCATCATCCGAACGCTGCAGAGCCTGGTAGGTCAGGACCAGTCCTGCCTGGGCATCGATGGCGAGTTTCCTGTGCATGATGTCCCGTTTTTTCGCGGCATGCTGGAAGCCCTGCAACGCTTCGTCCAGGTGGTAAGCATGGAGATCTGCATTTGCCCGCAGGTAGTGGCTCGAGCCTTCAGTGTTGATGAGCCTGGTTTTTTTGCTGACGCGGGTGAAGAGCTGTGCCGCTGGTATCACCGCCTCCAGATTAGCGGAAAGCAGGTGACTGAAGACCAGCCCCGCGACCAACCGTGAGAGAAACAGGCCTTTACCCGAACCTATTGCCTGAATTCTCTGATTGAGGGAGTGGATGGAGAGTGCCCCCTCACCGGCCATCTGATGAGCAATAGCATCCACAACCTCGATCTCGCTCAGGATATTCCGCGTTTGCGACCTGGAGAGCCGCTTTCGCGCTTGTTCGAGCTGAATCAAAGCGCCTTCAGCGTCGCCCTGAAATATGGCAAGCATGAAACCCCGGTAGAAGTTGATCTCACCCAACAAGCTTTCGTCCACAGTCTCATCGACGAGCAGAGACTCCACCCGCTCGAGCAGGGGAGGTATCTCCAGCATCTGGTATGTGTTGTACTGTCCCCACATCTGAGACAACAGCAGCTTCGGCCGTTGCTGTATGGTTTCCAGTGGAAGCATCGCAAGCCAGCGCTCAACAATGTACCACCGGTCCTTGTCCAGCTCGATCTGCTGATGCTGTTCGATGATATCCGCTGCACTGACAACGTCCCCGGCCTTCATGGCATGCTGGATCGCTTCTTCGATCAGGCCCCGGCTCTCGAACCAATCACTGGCCCGCAAGTGAAGTGCGGCGATCTCGCCAGCCGGCATGCGCGCTTCAAGCTCGTGCTGCAGCAGGTGTTGAAACAGATGATGGTAACGGAACCATCTACCATGAGTGTCCAGCGGAATGCTGAAGAGATTATTGTTGAGCACCTCGCCGATAAATTTAGCACTATCGAAGGGAAGCGTTCCGGCGCTCTGCGCGTGCGCACACATCGCATCACATAGTGGCGCACAGAATCGATCGAGTATCGCAGTTTTCAATAGCCACTCCCGCATCTCAGGTGATTGACTGGCGAGTACCTCCTGGATCAGATACTCCCGGATTTGCTGGATTCCACCATGCAGCTTATTCAAAAACTGATTAGGATCACCGATGCGGCGCAGGGTCAGTGACACCAGTTGCAGTCCGACCGCCCAGCCTTCCATCACCTGTTGCAAGTTGGTCAGGGCCTCCTCTGCTACGGTAAATCCCACACTCTTTTCCAGCAGTTCCCGTGATTCCTGCCGGGTAAAACCCAGATCCTGCATACGGATCTCGGTGATTTGACCCTTGGCTCGAAGGTTCAGCAGTTGCAACGGCGGATCACGCCGGGTCAGGATCACCAGATGCAGGGGGATTGGCGGGCGCTCCAGCAGTTGCTGAAGCAGTTCGTTGACCGGGGAGCCGGCATCGATGCGGTGATAGTCGTCGAGCACCAGCATGAAGGGCTGCCCGATCGCCTCCAGCTCGTTGGCCAGGTTTCCTGCCAGGGTGAGAAGTGATGGCAGTTGCGGCGCACCGATCAGGCTGCAGGTCTCCTCGCAGACATGCGCAAAGATGCTCTGAACTCCGGCCACAAAATAGCTCACAAACTGGCGCAAGTCGCTGTCACTCTCATCCAGGGAGAGCCAGGCGCCGGGCCAGTCACTGTGCTCCAGCCAATTGCTGATCAGGATGCTTTTGCCATAGCCTGCGGGTGCAGAGACCAGTGTCAGCGGTCGTTCGCGCCTGGCAGTGAGCCGCTCGAGCAGGCGGGTGCGGGTGACGAGATCCAGCGGCGGCGCCGGGCGGTGCAGCTTGGTTTGCAGAATGCCGATATCGATTTGCGGAGGTTCATCTTCCTCTACAGCAGACATCCCTTCCACATAGGCCCCGACGACCGTGCTGGTGATCGCGCTGCTGAGATACATGTCGCCGCGCATCACCGCGCGGATGCCCTGCAGCAGCTCTTCGGGAACACTCTCCTTGAGAAGATAGCCGACTGCCCCGGCGCTGAGCATGTCGTCGACGAAGCGCTTGCCCGAGTGGATGGAGAGCGCAATGATTTTGATAGCAGGGAATTCGGAGACGACCTGCCGGGTCGCTTCGATGCCGTTCACCCCGGGCATGTTGATATCCATGACCACGACATCGGGTTGCAATGCCCGCGCCTGTGCGATCGCCTGTTCGCCATCGCCCGCCTCTCCGACAACCTCGATATCCGCCTCCTCACCGAGAAGCAGCGCCATCCCCTTGCGCAGCATGGCGTGATCATCAACCAGCAGGACGCTTATGTTGTCGTTCATGCCTCTGTTTCAGGGGTTTGCTTGTGGAGTGGCAAGAGCAGAACGGCCTTGCAGCCTGCTCCAGGTTCAGAGTCGATCGTCAGCTTGCCGCCAAGGTCGGACATACGTTCGCTGACGCTGAACAGACCGAACCCCCCGCAATCATCACTGCTTCGCCGGCAGTTGCAGGGATCGAAGCCCACACCATCATCCTGAATCGTAATTTCCAGGTTCTCCGCCCTACTCTCCAGCCACACGGAAATTGTTTTCGCATGAGCATGCTTGATCGCATTACTGAGCAGTTCGCGTACATTGCGAAACAGGAGAGTCCGCAGTTCAATATCCAGTGGAAAATCTTGTGCATGATCGAACAGCTCGGCTTCAATCCCGTGCTTGCTCACGACATTTTCATCCATCCATTCACTGATCGCCGCCGCCAGGCCCAACTCATTCAATGAGGGTGAGCTCAACTCAAAAATCAGATGCC
>JAIVTC010000162.1:0-7505 GCA_048629055.1 Candidatus Bathyarchaeota archaeon | reverse complement strand
ACGAGGCGCATCAATATCATCTACACCAAATTGATGCGCTTGGCCTACAGGACGCAGGTCAGGGGCGTGAGCAGGACGCGGAAGCTTCGTTTCACTCAGCACATCCTATGAATTGTTGCCATGCACGGGGTTATTGAGAAATTACAACTGAGGCTGTCAACGCATTATTGGGAATTCCCTTTACGTACCATCAGATCTTTACTGAAATCTCACCTATACTTATACCGTCAGATGGACAACTTCAAGCAGACCGATGGCTAACGGGGAACAAGAGAAACATCCACTGTGGGACGAACACACCGGTGCTGATCCGATTGTCGTCACAGCGATTCACTCGGGCCATGCATTACGTGAAGAGCTGCAGGAGATCATGGCGTTGGATGAGGCCTCTCGCCTGCGGGAGGAAGACCCTTTCACCGATGCCTGGATCGCTATCTCCGACAACTACATCCTTCCCGAACGCTCCCGCTTCGAAGTTGATTTAAATCGTGCGCGGGATGAAGCCGTATATACCTCTGCCAAAGATGCCTGGGGACTTAACCTGTGGAAAACACCGCCCACCCGGGAGATGATCATCCGCTCGCTGGAAGAGTACGATGCATTTTACGAGGAGCTGAGCAACATCTTTGATGAGATGAAAGCCAGACATGGGCACTTTGTCATTTTTGATCTTCATGCCTATAACTACCGTCGCCATGGTCCGGATGAACCACCGCAGCCAGCCGAAGAAAATCCCGAGATAAACATTGGCACCGGCACCATGGATCGCAACTTCTGGGGGCCTTTGGTTGATCGCTTTATTGAAGATTTACACAGCTTCGATTTTCTCGAGCGTCATCTCGATGTGCGGGAAAATGTGAAGTTCGTGGGACGGCAATTCGCGCAGTGGACGCATGACAACTATCCCCAAAGCGCCTGCCTGCTCGCCATCGAGCTCAAGAAGTTTTATATGGACGAATGGAGCGGCCTGGGTGACCCGATACAGATCCAGGCGATACGTCAGGCACTGGCCAGCACTATCCCCGGAATTAAAAAGTCACTGGCTGCGCTGTGAAAAACAGACGACACATCGGAAACATCAACGATGAATTTATCGCAACGGTCGCCCGGCAACTGGGAGCCAATAAATCACTGCGTTATCAGTTGGCAGATGAAGGTGAACTCCATATCGATCGCCAGCTCCCTTTTCTTTGCCTCTACCGCCGCCCAACCACAACCGGTGACAGTGGCACAGACGCATTAATCACAGGCCAGGCAGCTTATCTCAAAATCACAACCGTGTCGGCGTATCAGGATGAAATCTCAAAACTTCTGCAGGCGATCATCTCAACACAAAGCAGGCTCTTTGGCGGTTTTTTGATCGTCGAAGTGTGGGCTGGTGAAACTGCTGAGGAGGCGGCTCACGCGCCCGCGCCGGTATTTCACATTCATGCACCAACGCACAATGCACCCGATAGACTGCTGGACACCTTCGAGAATGCGCTGCAGCGAATAAAATTACGCGGCCGCTCCGCCCGGGTATATGCCAGCTTCGACAACGGCGCCTCGCCACCCGGGCGATCTCCTTTAGTGAGCACAGCATTTGCAGCGGAGCATCATTGCCTTGTTTTAGGTTTGGAGGTCAAACCGGTCTACCGGGAAATGGAAAATACCCTGCCTTATGCACTGCGAGAAATACGCGGCGGATTAACCCCGGCCCTGAAAAAAGTTTTTTACCGATTCAGTCACGATCAGACGCGCTACCAGCCACGCCACTATCACGAACTTGGCTCCCGCGCCCTGACCAGGGCAGTCTGGGAAACAGATCAACGGCTGGCGCAAATCAGCGAGAACTTCGATCTGCTGCTTCATGTCACCCCCGTGAATGCAGCGCAAGCATGGGAGCAGTTCACAGAGAGTGGCCATAGCCAAACACCGGAATTTCACTACCGTCCGCGCAGTGCTGATCCTGCACTCTTGAAACGTGCGCTTTATCATGTCCCGCTGGAACGCATTAAAGACCCCGGGCTGGCTGATCTGTTTGCATCAAAAAGAGATGAACTCGATCGTCAACTCACCCTGCTGAATGATCGCAATACCCCCAGGTTTTTGCATGGCAGTATGCAACTCTTTGGAGAGGTTGATGATGAACTGTTGAGCACCGCGCAGCACCTCATCGCGCAGCCAGCCACCCCGCCAGCATTGAATGATAGTTCGCTATTGGATGCAGAGGCCTTTGCGCAACAGGCGAGGATGGAAATGGATCACTATCGCAAAGTCGATCCGGGTTTTGCGGCCACGGTGGAGGTAAGAGACGACATCACCGGCATTCTTGTCTCCCATGGCAACTTCCTCATTGGCAGTGATGCGCAGGTTTCAAGCGCACGCCTGAGCGCCAGTTTGCATCATGAAATCGGCACCCATGCGCTGACCTACCACAATGGCAAAAAGCAACCCTTTCACCAGCTCTACGCGGGCATGGCCGGCTACGAAGAGTTGCAGGAGGGCCTCGCCGTGCTGGCGGAATATCTCGCCGGCGGTCTTGACCTGGAACGCCTGCAACTGCTGGCCGGGAGGGTCGTCGCGGTTCACAGTATGATCTCCGGCGCCAAATTTATCGAAACCTTTGAGCACCTGCATGAGGGTTGTCGTCTCGGTGCCTTTACTGCCTTCACCACCACGATGCGCACTTATCGAGGCGGTGGTTACACCAAAGATATGATCTACCTGCGTGGTCTTATTAACCTGATCAAACACATCGCCAAAGAGGAGGAGCTTGAGCTGCTCTACTGCGGCAAGATTGCTTTGCAACACCTGCCCTTATTGCAGGAGCTGCGTTGGCGTGAAGTAATCAAACCCATCGCCCTGACTCCGCGCTTTTTTGAAACAGTCGAGGCCAGGCATCGCCTGGATTCACTGAGGGCGAACCCGGACATTGAACACATGATAGGAAACGCCACATGAGGATCTGTTTTGTCGTCAATGATATTCAATCTGAAACATCTAAATATACCACCACCCGTTTAGCTTTAGAGGCAACCCGCATGGGGCATGAGGCCTGGTATGTCAATGTCAGCGACTTCACCTATGACATCGATGAGAATGTCCATGCCCGCGCGACAAGAGTGAGCCGCAGCAGCCACCGGCTCTGCGCTCCGTATCTCCATGACTTGAAGAGTGCGCAAGCCATTCAGGACTACATCAATATCTGCGAATTCGATGTCATTATGCTGCGCAACGATCCGTCGGAAGATGTTGCATCCCGCCCATGGGCGCGCCTGGCAGGAATCAACTTCAGCCGCTTTGCCGTGCGACACGGCGTGCTGGTCGTGAATGACCCGAATGGTCTGAGCGAGGCGGTCAATAAACTCTATCTGCAGCAATTTCCTGCAGAGGTTCGGCCGCAGGCGCTGATCAGCCGGGACCGTGATCAGATCAAAAACTTCTGCCGAAAAATGGGGGGCACCATCGTGCTTAAACCACTCCATGGCTCCGGTGGCCGCAACGTTTTTCTGCTTCGCCCGGAAGATATCCCCAACATCAATCAAATGATTGAAGCCGTATCTCGTGATGGTTACATCATCGCCCAGGAGTATCTGCCCGACGCCGTGCATGGCGACACCCGCCTCTTTATGCTCAATGGCCAGCCCCTGCAGCACAAAGGTCGCTACGCTGCGATTCAGCGTGTACGCAGCGATGGTGATATGCGCAGCAATATCGCTGCGGGTGCGAGTTCTGCTCCGGCGACCATCACTGACGACATACTGCAGCTGAGCGAAATCATCCGGCCGCAACTGCTGCATAACGGCATGTTTTTTGTGGGGCTCGATATCGTCGGCAATAAATTAATGGAGATCAATGTCTTCAGCCCCGGCGGACTGGACAGTGCGGAAGCCTTTGCCGGGGTCAAATTCAGCCAACTCATCATTGAGGACCTGGAACGGAAACTCGAATATCGCAATAATGCCGATCGCTATTTCACCAACAAAGAACTTGCAACATTATGATCATCCAATTATCAGGATTTGAACAGCTCCTAAACACTTTCTTTGAGGAGTGCCTGCAAGTCCCGCGATGATGAAACAAATCTTCATATCAATCCTGGTCAGTCTGCAGCTGATGGCATCCGCTGTGCTCGCTATACAGGAAGATGCTGAGACACCTCCCCCTCTGCTGGACAGGGAGCTGTTCTTCGGCGCTCCCAGGATATCGGGGGCGCAGCTGTCGCCTGACGGCCAGTGGATGTGTTTCATCAGGGCATACAAGGGTGTGCGCAATATCTGGCTCAAGCGCGCCAAAGAGCCCTTCGAGGCCGCCCGTCGCGTAACTGACAGCCGCCACCCCGTGCCGTCCTGCTTCTGGAGTCGCAACAGCGACTACCTGCTCTACGAGCAGGACAAGGGCGGCGACGAGATGTACCACATCTGGAGGGTCAAACTGGCAGATGTCGGCAAGGGAGAAGAGAGGGTTCCTCCGGCGATGGATTTAACTCCGCTGAAAGAGGTGCGCACCGTCATTTATGCACTGCCGAAGAATCAGCCTGAGACCATCATCCTGGGATTGAACCTGCGCGATCCCGGCATCCACGATCCCTACAGGGTGGATATCGCCACCGGCAAGCGCGAACTGCTGCGCGAGAACCGGGAGCAGATCGGTTCATGGATTTTCGACCAGGACGGCAAGCTGCGTCTGGCCATGCGGAGTCTGCCCGGCGGCGGCGTGGAGCTCCTCCGCGTGGAGCCCGAAGGTTTCACCCGCATCGCCGCTGTCACTGCCGAGGAGGAGCTGACCCTGCTCGAGTGCAGCGATGACAACAACAGCTGCTATGTCGTCAGCAACGCCGGCAGGGAGGTCGACCTGCTGCGGCTCATGCTGTTGGACCTGGAGACGGGTAAAATGGAGTTCGTCGAACAGGACCCGGAGGGAGAGGTGGATTTCGGCACTGCCGCTTTTCATCCGCTCAGCGATGAGTTGCAATTTACCTCCTATCTCGGCGACCGCCTGCGCGTCTATCCAAAGACGGAGAAGGCTGCCCGTCTGTGGAAGGGTCTGCGCAAAGCGCTGCCGGAAGGCGAGATCAGCTTCGTCAGCGTCGCCGATGACCTGTCGCTGCTGCTCGTCAAGGTCTCCAGCGATGTCGATCCCGGTTCCATCTATCTCTATGAGCCGGAGAGCGGCAAGAGCACCCTGCAGTACCGCATAAGGCCCGGTTTGCCCAGGCAGCATCTGGCGCAGATGCAGCCGTTGAGCTTCATTGCCCGCGACGGCATGATCATCCATGCCTACCTGACGCTCCCGAGGGGCGTCGCACCCCGCAATCTGCCGCTGGTGATGTACATCCACGGCGGGCCCTGGAAACGCAACACCTGGCGCTCCGATCCCTATACGCAGTTCCTGGCCAATCGCGGCTACGCCGTGATGCAGGTCAACTACCGCGGCTCCTCCGGCTATGGCAAGCGCTACCTCAATGCCGGCATCCGCGAACATGGCACAGGGGCCATGTCGCATGACATCACGGATGCCGTCGCCTACCTGAAGAGAAAAGGGATTGCCGAACCCGAACGCATCGCCATCTTCGGCGGCTCCTGCGGCGGCTATTTGACCCTGGCAGGCGTGACATATACGCCCGATCTCTATGCCTGCGGCATTCCCTACGCGGCACCATCAAACCTGGTCAGCTTCACCAGGAGCTTCCCGGAATACTGGCAGCCGTTTCTCGAAAACACCTGGCACAGGTGGGTCGGCAATCCCGCCATAGCGGCTGACCGTCAGGAGATGATTGCCCGCTCGCCGCTGTTCAAGGCAGACCGCATCAAGGCGCCGCTGCTGGTGATTCATGGCGCCAACGATCCGCGCGTCAAGCAGAGCGAGGCCGATCAGATCGTGACAGCCCTGCGTGACAGGGGAAAACCGGTGGAATACCTCGTTGCGCCAGACGAGGGGCACGGCTTCAACGCCGCCCGCAACCGCATGGCCATGGCGGCGGCCATCGAACAATTTCTCGCCAAACATCTGGGCGGCCGCTACCAGGAGACGCTGCGCCCGGAGATTCGCAAACGGCTTGCCGGGATCAGGGTGGATGTATCAACGCTGAAAACGGGTTCACCGAATAGCGACTGAACAAATACTATCCGCACAGCGGAGCAGAAGTAACCATGCAACGCCGCCGCTTACTTTTCTGGTTAGGGCCAGGGCTAGTACAGTGATGCATAAATATCTATCAGTAGGATCAATGCCAACATACGTCATCCCGGCGAAGGCCGGGATCCATGGAATCAATCATTTACAGGTTAACCGACCTGGATTCCGGCTAAAAACATGCCGGAATGACGGGGTTTTTTGGCCCCTTCTGCTTATAGGTATTTATGCACTCCTGTACTAGGGTGAGGGGGGAATTAACTCTTTCTCTTCGCCACCAATTTCTTTTTCACAGCCACCCTCTTCTTCTTGACGGCGGCCCTCTTTTTGGAAGCTGTTTTCTTTTTTGCAGTTGCCTTCTTTTTAGGAGCCGCTTTCTTTTTGACCGTTGAGGTTTTGCGGTTCTCGGAGGCGCGGATTACAGCAGCCCCCCTGGCGGAGATGACGCGTATTTTCTTCCCCAGCGCAGCGAGTTCATCAACCAGTTCGAATGCCTGTGTCACCTTGTTTTCTTTCGCCTTGAGAGTTGCATCAGGAAAACCCGCGCTGTTTTTCAGCAGTGTGAAGCCGCCGCCGTAGAACTGTTTGGTAAGACGCTTCTTGACCTTTTTTGTCTCCTCCAGAAGCTGTTGGCACTCTTCCAGCGTCAGGCTCTCAGGCTCTTTCTCCTTCGGGATTTTTGCATTCTTGAAACCATCAGTAATGAATGGACCCCAGCGGCCATCGAGGACCTGTACGGCGGAATCTTCGAACAGTAGAATCTCCTTCTCCCTGTCAGCCTCCTTTTTTGCATCGATGAATGACTGTACCTGCTCCATGGTGATCTTGTGGGGATCTTCAGGGTCGATCGAAACATTTTGCGGCAGCAGCTCGACGCCGGGAATATCACGCTCCTCTACCAGGCTCCTGATCTGCCTGTCAACATAACCGGCATAGGGTCCGAAGCGCCCCGAATTGACGAAGACCTCCTCTCCGGCAGTTGTATCGCCAACAATTCTCGGCAGTTCAAACAACGGCAGCACCTCTTCGAGCGTCACGCTGTGCATGCGCTGCTCGGGGCTCAATCCGGCAAACTGCGGCTTCTCTTCATCATCCCTGGTGCCGATCTGGGCAAAAGGGCCGTAACGTCCAATTCTTACGCTGACAGGACGACCGCTTTTTGGATCTGTTCCCAACTGTCGTGACTGGCTCGCCTCTTCCCGGGAAATGCCTTCCGCCTTCTCCACGTCTTCGTGGAAGGCGCCATAAAACTCAGCAATCATGTCGCGCCAGTTGCATTTACCGGCGGCAATCCGGTCAAACTCAGCCTCGACCCTGGCGGTAAAGTTGTAATCGACAACCTCGGTAAAATGTTTGACCAGAAAATCGGTGACAATGCCCGCTATATC
>JAIVTC010000161.1:0-4277 GCA_048629055.1 Candidatus Bathyarchaeota archaeon | reverse complement strand
ATGCAAAAATTTGTTGAACTCATGCGCGAGTGGATCGGTGACATCCCGGAGCACATGCCATGGGATCTCGAAGAGCGGCTCGAAAAAAACAGCGATATTCTGCTTGTCGATGTTCGCGAGCCGAGTGAATTTGACGCCATGCGAATTCCCAACTCGATCTGCGCTCCGCGCGGCATCCTGGAATCCTGCTGCGAATGGGATTTCGAAGAGACCATCCCCGAGCTGGTAAAAGCGCGTGAGCGTGAAGTCGTGGTGGTGTGCCGCTCCGGACACCGCAGCCTGCTCTCTGCCAAATCCCTGGAAATCCTCGGTTTTGAAAATGTCGCCTCGCTCAAGGGGGGCGTCAAGGGATGGAATGATTTTGATCTGCCGCTGCTGGACGCCGCAGATAAGCCTGTTGACCCTGATGAAGCAGACGAGGATCTGACCGCAAAAGTACGAGAGGATCAGCTCGATCCTGCAAGGCGCAGATAGTATAGTGATGCACAAGTAATCCTTGTGCGATCAACTCCCTTATACAATGAGTCAAATTTCAATAAAAACTCTCGCCAGGACGCTAAGCTTGCCAAGAAAAACCTTTGCGGTCCTGGCGTCTTCGCCTACAGGAATCGTAGGTGAGGGGCGTGAGCAGGCTGTTCCTGCGCATCCTGCGCTCACGGCATTTGTACGTCCATGTACGGCAGACGTGGAAGCTTGGCGAGAGAAAATAATCTTTTTTCTTCAATGAATATCGCCATAATTCTATTGATACTGTTGCTCGTTAGCGGCTATATCCTGGCCGCCCTGTATCTCTATATCAATCAGAGATCCATGATCTATTTCCCGCATAAGGGGCCTTCTGACAGTCATGACACGACCTTTGAAATAGAGAGTGACGGACATATTCTAAAAGGGTGGATCGTCAATCCGGGACAGCAAAAAGCGATTATCTATTTTGGTGGAAACTCGGAGAGAATCGAGGGAAATATTGATGCATTTCAAAGCATATTTCCGCACTACTCGCTCTATCTGCTCAATTACCGCGGTTTTGGAGAGAGTGACGGCAAACCGACAGAAGCGGGGTTGTATCAGGATGCGCTGGCGATCTATGATCATCTGAAAGCAGAGCATGTGCACATCTCGGTCATCGGACGCAGCCTTGGCAGTGGTGTCGCCACCTGGCTGGCAGCCTCCAGAAAGGTTGAAAAACTGATCCTGGTTACCCCTTTTGACAGCGCACAGGAAGTTGCACAGAAGGCCTACCCCTATTTTCCGATGTCACTGTTATTGAAAGACAAACATGATTCATGGGGCAGGGCAAAACAGATCGACAGCCGTATATTGATGCTTATTGCAAGCGATGACGCGATCATCACCAGAGAGCACAGCGACAGACTGGCGGAACAATTCAAGCCGCAGCAGATCAAGGTGGTGGTGATTAATGAAGCAACGCACAACACCATTTCAACCCATCCGGAATTTTTCGACAGCATGCAAGCTTTCATGCAATAAGCAGGGCAGGGTGCAATATGCGCAGCGCATTGCACCAAAACCAATCCATTTTTTACCACAGATGCACACAGATAAACACAGATCAAAAAAAAGCCATAAATATCTGTGTTTATCTGTGTGCATCTGTGGTTAATTATTAAAACCTCTCTCTTTCTCCCTTGCCCTGCATCGCTCCATCTGAAACAATTACATCCGGAATTTCAACTCTGGAGCAACTAATGTCATTGATCAAACCTTTTACCGGCTTGCGCCCGGCTGCCGGACGTGCGGATGATGTGGTCGCGCCTCCCTATGACGTGATGAACGCAACAGAAGCCAGGGAGATGGCCGAGGGCCGCCCGTGGAGCTTCCTGCATATTTCCCGGCCCGAGATCGACCTGCCGGAGGGGACCGATCCTTATGCGCCGGAGGTCTATGCCAAGGCGCGAGAGAATCTTGATCGCATGATTGCCGAGGGCGTATTGGGACGTGATCCCAAAGAGAGTTACTACGCCTATCGACTCACAATGGGTGATCATGTGCAGACTGGAGTCGTCGCTGCAGCCTCTGTCGAGGCGTATGACAACAACCGCGTGAAAAAGCATGAATTCACCCGCCCGGTCAAAGAGGATGATCGCGTACGCCAAATTGAGGCATTGAATGCACAGACAGGGCCGGTATTTCTCGTCTACAGGGCAAATCAGGTTGTCGATACCCTGTTGGCGGATGTCAGCGCCAGGCCTGCCGATATCGATGTCACTGCACGTGATGGTGTGCGCCATGAGATGTGGGTGATCGACAACGATGATGAAGTAGCGACACTGACGCAGGCTTTTGACGCCATGCAGGCGATCTATGTCGCTGACGGACATCACCGCTCGGCGGCTGGTTCACGCGTGGGCAACAGCAGGCGTGAGGCAAATCCGAACCATCAGGGAAACGAATCCTACAACTACTTTCTCTCGGTCATTTTCCCACACGACCAGATGCAGATTCTCGATTACAACCGTGTGGTCAAAGACCTCAACGGCATGGAGAGCGAGACTTTTCTGCAGCGGGTTGCAGAGAACTTCTCGCTTGAAAAGTCTGATGCTGCAGTGAAGCCCGGGGAAACCGCCGTGTTCGGCATGTATCTCGATGGCCAGTGGTACAAACTGACGCTGGATCAGAAGAAGATCCCGGATGATCCCGTTGCCAGCCTCGATATCAGTTTGCTGGCGGACAACCTTATCGATCCGATTCTCGGCATCAGCGACCAGCGTACGGACAACCGCATCGATTTCGTCGGCGGGATTCGTGGTCTCAACGGACTGGAGAAGCGTGTCGACAGCGGCGAGATGGCGGTTGCATTCTCTCTCTATGCGACAACCATGGAAGCATTAATGGCAGTTGCCGATGCAGGCGAAGTGATGCCGCCGAAATCGACCTGGTTCGAACCCAAACTGGCAGACGGTTTGGTGAGTCATGTATTGGATTAAAGACGGGACTTAGGTGGCAGGACTCAGGACTGAGGACTAAGGAGGAGACTGAGTCCTCAGTCCTATGCCCTAAGTCCTAAGTTTTTCTGACAAATGCGGCCTGATGGTGTCAAGCATCACCTTGTGGAGTTTCATATTGGCGGCTATCACGTTTCCTGTTTCCAGGTAGCGGTCGCCGCCGCTGAGGTCGGTGATTATGCCGCCGGCCTCCTTGATCAGCAGGGCTCCGCCGGCTATATCCCATGGCGCCAGTCCCAGTTCCCAGAATCCGTCGATGCGCCCCATCGCCAGCCACGCGAAATCGAGTGCGGCAGACCCCGGACGGCGCACCCCGGCGCTGTCAACGATCAGGTCACGCATCATGCCGAAATAGGCGTCAGCATGGGTCATGTCACGATAGGGAATGCCGGTTCCAAGCAGTGAGCCATCGAGTCCCTTGCGCGGGGAGACGCGCATGCGTCGGTCATTGATGAATGCGCCTTCGCCCCTGGTTGCATGGAAGAGCTCTTCGCGCATCGGGTCGTAGACAACCGCGCTCAGGAGTTCGTCGCGGTGACGCAGCGCGATAGAGACTGAAAATTGCGGGAAGCCGTGCAGATAGTTGGTGGTGCCGTCGAGGGGATCGATGATCCACTCAAACTCGTTTCCCCCATGGAGACCGCTCTCCTCGGCAAGAATTGCATGCTCCGGATAATAGCGCTTGATGGTCTTGATGATCGCCGCCTCAGAGGCGCGGTCAACTTCACTGACATAGTCATTCTGCTGCTTGGTTTCTACCTTGATAGAGCCAACGCGATCAAAATAACGGGTCAGTACTCTGCCACCGTCTCGGGCGGCGGTAATGGCAATATTAGTCATCGGATGCATGACGCGCGAGGATACAGCAAGGTGATCCCGATTTAAAGTAGAATAGAGAGATGGTTTTAAGTTTTAGGTTTTAAGTTTTAGGTAGGTGTTCATTCCAGCCTATGACGGGTGACACTCAAATGCTTTCGAATATTCGTATCGTACTGGTCAACACCAGCCATCCGGGGAACATCGGCGCGGTGGCGCGCGCCATGAAAAACATGTCTCTGTCACGGCTTGTGCTGGTCTCACCCTGCAGCTATCCACAGCAGGAGGATGTCGCTTTTGCACGCGCCTCCGGCGCACAGGACCTGCTGTCTGCTGCAACAACAGTTCAGTCACTGGATGAAGCACTTGTCGGCTGCCGCCTCATCATTGGCAGCAGCGCACGTTCGCGCACCATTGGCTGGCCGATGTTGACGCCACGCCAATGCGCCACGAAAGCTGTCGATGCAGCAGCAGAATCCGAGGTGGCGCTGGTGT
>JAIVTC010000160.1:0-5144 GCA_048629055.1 Candidatus Bathyarchaeota archaeon | reverse complement strand
CCCTCTTTAGGATATTTTTTAACCAGAGCGTTCATTGTCTTCATTGATGGTTTTGCCTGAAATGATTTCTAGAACACGGAGTTATTGAGATGTTACAGCATCGCGGTAGTGATTTATTCAGAGTTTTCCCGGACTATGCAGCTGCAGTGCTGCTTCAACTGTCAGAGAGCACCTGGAACAGATTGCTGTTGTGGTTGTGTTTGCGGCAGATGCGGCAAAGCGGCTCTCCTGCGAGCGGATTCAGTTGTGGCAGATGAAAACTGTTGCCGCAGGCCGTGCAACGCTTTTCGCTAAGCTCGATTGTATTCTTCTTCGGTAGAGAGCAGTTGTGAATCGTGATTGCCTGTAACTCACATACAGTGGCACAGATCCCGCAGCCGGTGCAGTCTGCAGGGTTCAGCCGATACCCTGACAAGTCATCTTCCTCATCTTTACCCTGGATCAACTGCAGTGCATCTGTGGGGCAGAGTTTTATGCAGGCGTCACAGCCGTTGCACAGGCTTTCGTCCAGCCTCGGCGTCCATGGCCAGTGAACTTCCCTCTCTGTTGAAGCAGCCGGCAAAAGCTGTCCGGGAGGAACGGTTCGGCACTCCGGAAGGTTGAGAGGGTCCGCCACCAGCAGTTGATGGCGTATCAACTCTCCTCCTCCGCGTAAAAACTTCCTTCTGGAGAGTTGGGTGCCGTGGCTGACGATCTCATCGGCTGCGAAGATTCTCATCCACACCCTGTCTGAACGCTGCAGGATTTTCATCGGAGGCTTGTTGCGCTCGCTCAGCAGCTTGTTGAGTTGCTCGACACGCTGAAGGATGCCTGTTGACTGATGACGTGTGCACTCCGCGCAATCAGCGGTCGCAGTCAGCAGGTGCTCGATGCCGGAGTTGTACAGCAGCAACAGCTGACGGACTCCGAGTGAGTGGATGCAGGGGAGGGCGGCTTCGTTTTTCTCGATACTGCTCTGTTCGCAGGCGAACAGAGCGATCATGCGGCTGGCAAAAGAGCGAACCGCCCAGGGGAGATGGATATGCAATGCGCCGCCGGGGCAGGCCGGAACGCACAGGCCGCAGCCGTCGCAGGCTTCCGTATCCAGACCCAGAGCGCTGTCGTCGAGTACCCACGCCTGTTTCGGACAGGCGTCGACACAGGCGCGGCAGTCAGCCTGATCAAAGAGGGCATAAACACAGGCGTCCGCGTCGATCTCCGGCAGGCGCAGTTCCTGTGTGACTATATCCTTAAGATGCTTTTTTGCGCTTTGCATTTCGGTATCGAGTGTCCGTCCAGGTTCTACAGAGGCAGCTAGATGTAGGATGCTGCTGAGGAACGAAGCGCATCGATCGAGAAAAACACGCGACTGATGCGCTTCGCAAGCTCAGCAGCATCCTACGGCTATATCTTATGATCGTATCCTGGATTAAACAACCGGCCCCATGCCTGGCGTGAATGTGACAGGTATGGCTTCCGGTTGCGGTTGCTTCGGCTGCATGCGCTCCTCGATCTCTTCGCGGCTGGGACGGGGCTGCTGCAGTACTTCCGCGAGGCTGTCGCGAAGCTCTTCGCAGTAGGCAGCGGTCAGCGCAGCGACTCCGGCAAACCCGGGTGTGTCACAGCGCACCAGCACCCGTTCGCCAAAGTTGCCCAGCCAGCGCAGCAGGTGTTCATCCATGAAGGTGGTAGTCTTTTCGAGTGTCTCCATGTGCGCGTCCCTGTTCAGCAGAAAGGCGATGAACTGCAGTTCATAGACCAGGTGGTCGTCCGGACGCAGCCGCCAGTCAGGAATCTCCAGACCGTGGGACTCATACCAGGAGCGCACCTGGAACATGCTCTGCTGACACATGAGGCTGTCTTCATCCAGCCACACTGACTCTTCCGGCGAGGCGCTGATGTTGTGGTTCAGATAGATGCTGGCGTAGTCAGCAGCCAGCTCATCCAGGATCTCCTGATCCGGATCTGTGGAGAGCGCAGACAGCGCCTGCTTCACCAGAGTCATAGCCTCGATGCCTGGCTCGGTCTCCGGCAGCAGCGTCAAAGATGAGGGAAAATCAACCGCCTTGAGCTGTTGCAGCAGCGTCGCGTCAGGCTCCCGGTCATGAAGGGTGGCCAGCACCTGCAGGTCCTCTGCCACATGCTCACGGAAACTGCCCAGTAAATCCTCGATTTCAGAAGTTTGCAGGGATACGCTGCTGCTCATTTGACTTTCCCCTTGCTGTGGGCAACGAAGCCGATGGAGGGTTTGGTAAGCTCGATGTTGCTCATATTCTTGACCTGGCGTGAGACCGTGTCGTTGCCACCCATGGCCACGGTCTCCAGGGTGCCGTCCCAGATCTGTTCGATGGGGCCGATATCCAGCACCCGCATCATGCAGGCCATGACGCAGTAGGGCTTGCGGCCTGCATCGATTTCGTCGACGCACATGTTGCATTTCTTGACGATCTTCTCAATCGGATCAAACTGCGGTGCGCCAAACGGGCAGGCAGCTTCGCAGCGGCGGCAGCCGATGCACAGCGTGGAGTCGATGTCCACGATGCCATCCTTCTTGCGCTTGAAGAGCGCGCCGGTGGGGCAGGTGGGAAGGCAGGCAGGTTCTGCGCAGTGGTTGCAGGACATATTCACCTTGTAGGCAAATACGTTTGGATATGTGCCGCCTTCGATGTACTGAACCCGGCGTAAGCGGGGCCCGGGGGCAAGACCGTTCTTGTCCTTGCAGGCGATTTCACAGGCGCGGCAGCCGATACAGTCGACATTGTTGTGGATAAAGCCCAGCTGCATCTCCGGTTTGACCGGGGTGTAGGTAATGCGCTTGGTGCGCTTGACCGCTTCCCGGATCTTCTTTTTGTCTTTTTGGGTTTCCATGATGAGTATCCTCTCAAGCGGTTACAGTTCGCGCCGGAATACATGCGCACGGGAGGTGGCCAGCTTGTCCCAGCCGGGGCGATGTTCGAGGTCGGTTTTCTGTATGTTGCACAACACCGTGTTGTAGGCGAAGGCGCCCGCAGGGCTGGGCTCGTCCAGGGTCAGGAAATCAGGATTGCCTGCACGGTCCACGCCGTTTTCATCCAGATCCATCCATACGCCTTCGTAGAGCACCAGCACTCCCGGCATGCAGCGTTCGGTGATATAGACCGGCACCACCACCTTGCCGCGGTCATTCCACAACTCGACGGTGTCTCCCGCGGTGATACCCATGCGTTTGGCGTCGGAGGCGTTGATGGTGACCTCCTGCTCATAGGTTTCACGCAGCCACGAGCAGTTGTTGAAGATAGAGTGCGTGCGCCAGCGCGGGTGCGGTGATATCAGGTGGAAAGGGTGCTTTTTGGTTTTGGTCGGATGATTTAGCGACTCGAAGGGTTCGATCCACTTGGGGATCGATGGAATGTGATAGCCATACTTGGTTTTGGTCCAGTCTTCGATGTTGGCCAGTTCGGAGCAGAGAATTTCGATCTTACCGGTGGGCGTCTTGAAGGGGATGCCCTTTTCGATCTGATCCTGAAACGCCACATGCGGGCGATCCAGCTTGACCTTGTAGACGCCCCTCATCTTGAATTCGTCCCAGGACATGTTGATATGATGAGGCATCACCTTGCCTTCCCACCACTCGCGCAGATAGGCTTCGTCGACATTGTCGTTGACATGGAAATAGTCGCGGTTTGCCTTGGGGTTGTAGGCCTTGCCGAAGACATCGCCGCCGATGCGGTACGCCAGCTCGGTGAAGACCTGGAAGTCGGTCTTGGACTCGCCCATCGGCTCGATGACCTTGGGACGGTGGATATAGTAGTGTCCCTTGTACCAGGGCAGGGCAGTGTCGTGGCGCTCGAAGTGGGTGGCAATCGGCAGCAGGATATCCGCCCATATCCCCGAAGGCGTAATGGTGGAGTCCATGCACACCACCAGTTCCAGCATTTTGATCGCCTGCAGATCTTTATTGATGTTGGTGAGCTGGTTGAGCCAGTCAGAACCCTGCCAGAAGATCCCCTTGATATTGGGAATCTGGCCGTCGGTAGCGTCCTGGCGCGGCCACAGGCCAATCTCCTCGCGCTTGACATTCGGGTAGTTGATCACGCAGTGGGCCCAGCGATCCGACTTGATGGACTGGAACCAGATGTTGGCGTACTCATCATAGGGATAGGCGACGGCTTCGGCATGCCAGGCCTTGCCGACGCCCTCGGCGCAGCCGCCGAGCTTGCCGATGTTGCCGGTCATGGCCTGCAGTGCGGCCCCCATGCGGTTGTATTGTTCGCCGTAGGCGTTGCGCCCGGCAGCCCAGCAGGCTTTCAGTGCAGCGGGTTTGGTGCGCGCGTACATATCGGCCAGCTTGATGATATCTTCTGCGGAGACGCCGCAGATTTTGGAGGCCCACTCCGGGGTCTTGGGTTCGCCGTCATACTTGCCCAGGATGTAATCCTTGAAATTCTCCTTGCCGTTGACAGACTGGGGCCACCACTCGGGCATGGTGCCCGCATCCATTCCCATGCAAAATTTGTCGATGAACTCCTGGTCCTGCAGGTTGTTGTCGAAAATGTAGTGCGCCATGCCCGCCATCATGGCGGCATCGGTGTTGGGTTTGATGGGGATCCACCAGGCGTCATAAGCGGCGGCGGAGTCTGTATATTGGGGGTCGATCAGCACGAACTTGCAGCCGCGCTGCTTGGCCATGCGCATATACATGAAGGTGTTGCCGCCATGGAAGGTGTAGGCGGGGTTCCAGCCCCACATGATCATCAACTTGGATTCGGCGAAGGTGTCATCCTCGTTGCCATCCTCGATGGTGCCGAATGTCCACTGGGAGCTGGTGGTCGTCGCCTGGTAGGAGGGCACCGACCAGGAGTTGGTGCGGCAGCCGAACATGCCCATGAAGCGTCCCAGCAGTCCTTCGATTTGATCTGACTTGTGCAGCACGCCGTAGGATGCGCCGGCATAGCTCTGGTCCAGCAGCGCGGTAGGTCCGTAGGTATCCTTGATGTGCACCATTTTCTTGGCAACGAAATCCAGCGCCTCATCCCATGAGACTCGTTTGAACTTGCCTTCGCCGCGTTCTCCCACGCGCATCATGGGGTAGAGCAGTCGTTCGGCGGAGTAAAGGCGCTGCCGGTATGAGCGTCCGCGCAGGCAGGCGCGCAGCTGCGGCTCTTCGTTGGTGTCCTTGCCGAAAT
>JAIVTC010000159.1:0-2826 GCA_048629055.1 Candidatus Bathyarchaeota archaeon | reverse complement strand
TGATGTTTTCCCGGGCGGGTTTACTGAGCTTGCTCGGCTCAGTTGATCTAAAAAAGAAGAACGATTCTGATGATTATAGGGTCGATCTGAACGTCAGCTTGCAGCGATGTGGCATTGAATCAAAACTGATCGTTGCCGGAAGAACCCCTGGTACTGCTCACAAACGTACGATAAAGGCACTGCAGGATGCGCTCAATAAAGCCCTGAAGTGGAACCAGGAATTGATTTCTGGCAAGGTAAAAACAATGAAAGAACTTGCCGAGAAGGAAAGTGTTACGCAACGGTATATTGCACATCTGATCAAACTGGCCTGGTTATCACCGGAGGTCATGCAGGCCATCATCTGCGGCCAAGTGCCAGCTACGCTTTCACTCGATCAGTTGAAGAAGGGCTTCCCCCTGGACTGGAGTGAGCAGTGGCGTGTGCTGGGCTTCACCACCGCTTCCCCTGACAACAAAGCGAACTAGTAAAATCACCATTCGAGACGATTGCCATATTGGGCGCAATGTATGGGGTGCAGTCGTTCGGTCTTGGGGGTATATTCAGTCCGATTAATTTTTTATCTTACTGAAATATAGGGAGAATCTCTGTCGTGCAGGAAGTCTGCCGACAGAGACCAGACTGTCTGGCGGAGAAGGAGGGATTCGAACCCTCGATACGTTGCCGTATACACACTTTCCAGGCGTGCTCCTTCAGCCACTCGGACACTTCTCCACAAGGGCGGGATTGTATAGAAAGTGCGTGTTTAACGCAATTGAATTCTGTACAGAAAATTAGCAGCATAATCCTCGAAATTCGATATAATGCTGAGCTTAATGGTGACACGCATGGGTCCCCTCGCAACGATAGATTGTGAACCCGGTCAGGCCTGGAAGGGAGCAGCCGCAGCAGTTGATTCGTGTGCCGGGGTGTGGCTTGTGCGGGTCACCTCCATATTCAGGCTTTAAGCCGCAGGTTTCAGGTTATTCACGCAGTGCTTCCCGAGCTGTCCGCTACGCTAATCAAAGAGCGGCCGGTGTTCCCTAGCCTGCGGTTTCTGATTCACTGTTTCAAATACGTTTACTGATATGTCTTACGAGGTGCTGGCTCGAAAGTGGCGGCCTCACAGCTTTGATGAGCTGGTGGGGCAGCAGCATGTTGTGCAGGCGCTTTCCAATGCGCTGGACAATGATCGTCTGCATCATGCCTATCTCTTTACCGGCACCCGCGGTGTCGGTAAAACCACCCTGGCGCGCATTTTTGCCAAAGCCCTGAACTGCGAAGAGGGGATCTCCTCGAAGCCCTGCGGTGAGTGCAGCTCCTGTCAGGAGATCGATCAGGGACGGTTTATTGATCTGCTGGAGGTCGATGCAGCTTCGCGCACCAAGGTCGAACAGACGCGCGAGTTGCTCGAAAATGTCCCCTATGCCCCTGTTCGCGGGCGCTACAAGGTGTACCTGATCGATGAGGTGCACATGTTTTCTGCAGGAAGTTTCAATGCGTTGTTGAAAACACTTGAGGAGCCGCCTCCGCATGTCAAATTTCTGTTGGCAACAACCGATCCTCAAAAATTACCCATGACAGTCCTGTCACGTTGTCTGCAGTTTGGACTGAAACGCTTGACGACGGATCAGATTGGGGGCCAGCTGCAACACATACTGACATCCGAAAAGATTGATTTTGATGCACAGGCGCTTGCGCTGCTGGCTTCAGGTGCTGACGGCAGTATGCGGGACGGATTGAGTCTGATGGATCAGGCGATCGCCTTTGGCGGCGGTGAGGTGCGCGAAACCCAGGTGCAGGTGATGCTGGGCACGGTTTCGCGTGATTATGTCTATGGGCTGCTGGATGCAGTTGCCGCCGGTGACGGTGCGCTGCTGATGGAGCGTATCGCTGAAGTCGCCGAGCGTGCTCCGGATTTTCGCTCGGTGCTGGATGAGATGCTGCGTATTCTGCATCGTATTGCCATCGAGCTGGCTGTGCCCGGTGTCGATAGCGCCGAGGCGGATGCCTCCCGCTTGACGCAGATGGCAAGCTCTCTGCAGCCTGAAGAGGTGCAGCTCTATTATCAGATCGGAGTTACCGGCAAGCGGGATATCATCCATGCTCCGGATTTGCGCAGCGGCTTCGAGATGGTGCTGCTGCGCATGCTGGCTTTTCGACCTGACACAGGGGGTAGCAGGCCGCAGAAGGCCGTGGCGGAGAAGAGAACACAACAGCGTCCCGCCGCCAGTCGCACCCCTGCACAGCCATCATCTCAGCCCGGGAAGCCGGCGATTCAGCAGGCATCTCCGGGTTATGCTTCAGAGCAACAGGCAGCGGCTCCGCAAGCGCCACCACCTGCTCAAACATCAACAATCCGGGCATCAACCGCAGATGACTGGTCCGCGATTGTTGCAGCACTTGATCTGGGCGGGGTGAGTCGTCAACTGGCGGCAAATTGCGCAATAAAGAGTATCGATGACAAGCGGATCTGCCTGACGCTTCAGCAGAATCACCAGGCGCTGAAGAGTGAAATGTCTGAACGGCGTTTGCAGACAGCGCTGTGTGAATATTTCAATAATCAATCACTGCTGTTGGAGATCGAAATTGGCGATCTCGGCAGCGATACTCCGGCGCAGCAGCAGGCGCAGGTGGATGAGCAAAAAGTTGTGGATGCACGCGCACAGATGGCGCAGGATCCGCTGGTCAAAGCTGCCCGGGAGCAGCTGGGTGCAACGCTGCTCGAAGAGACGGTCAAACCGGTTTAGGCAAACCCTCACCCCAGCCCTCTCCCTTCGAAGGGAGAGGGGGCAAATTAATCAAGAAGGTAAAAGGTAAAGAGTATGATAAAAGGCGGACTCGGCA
>JAIVTC010000158.1:0-2352 GCA_048629055.1 Candidatus Bathyarchaeota archaeon | reverse complement strand
ACAAACATTTGGTGCGGATATTATTGCACGTATCCAAACATCGATCAGCGAAGGAGTGGAGACAACACGCAGCGGGTTGTCCCGCCAGCTCTGCGAGTGGCTTGACTGGCGCAGCGTGAACGGCAAGCTGCGCGAGATCGATGCACGCAAGGCATTGCTGGCATTGGAACGCGAGGGCCTGATTCAGCTGCCGGCTGCGCGAATCCACCCGCAGCAATTACGCGAGCAAGGCAAACAGCCCCCACCACAACAGGCCCCGGTGGAAGTGACGTTGCACGAGCTGGGCGAGGTTACGCTTGTTGCGGTCTCGAAGAGAGAGCCTGAGCTTTCGCGCCTCTGGAACAGCCTGCTGGATGCGCATCATCCGCTGGGCAGTGGTCCGCTGTGTGGCGCGCAGCAGCGCTATCTCATCCGTAGCGAACAGCATGGCTGGTTGGGAGGGCTGGCCTTCAGTGCAGCAGCCTGGCATCTGCGCGATCGGGATGAATGGATAGGATGGTCGCCCATCACACGGAGGGATAATTTGCATAAAGTTGTCTCCAACAGCCGCTTCCTGTTGCTGCCTGAAGTCCGCGTTCCCCACCTTGCTTCCCATGTACTGGGATTGGCGGCGCGCACAGTCGCAGATGACTGGCAGCGTCGTTATGGCTATACACCGGTGCTGCTGGAGAGTTTCGTCGATGAAAGCGACTATGCCGGCACCTGTTATCGCGCATCGAACTGGCAGCGGGTCGGCGAAACCTCCGGGCGGGGACGACAGGATCGTCACAACGCCTGTGCAGCAGGCCGCAAGGCAATCTATCTGTTACCATTGACGAAACACTGGCGTCGAAGGCTGAACAGCTGTTCGAGTCGGCCTCTGACGCTGCCGCCGCCACAACAGGAGCAGGATGATTGGGCCGAGGTCGAATTTGCACGGGTCGATTTTGTCGATGGGCGTTTGCGCGAGCGCCTGCTGATCATGGCGCGCGACTTTTATGCCCAGCCATTGGCGCCCATTCCCCAGGCTTGCGATGGAAACACGGCAAAGACCAAAGCCGCCTATCGTTTTCTGAGTAACAAGAACGTGGATCTTGACACCCTTTTAGCACCCCACATCGAAGCCACGGCCAAGCGCATGGAGGCGCATCCTATCGTATTGGTGGCACAGGATACGACCAGCCTCAACTACAATACCCACAAGGCGACCGAAGGACTGGGGCCGATTAATACCCATGCCGACGGCGCACAGGGACTCAAACTCCACGATACCATTGCGTTTACCCCTGCAGGGGTTCCATTAGGCATCATCGATGCTGAGTGCTGGGCGCGCGATGCAGTCACTCCAGACACAAAACCGGCGCCACGCCGCACAGTCGAGGAGACCGAGGCGCTGCGCTGGATCACCAGCTATGTGCAAACCGCCCGGGTCCAGGCGCTACTCCCCGAGACCCGCGTTGTCAGCGTAGCCGACCGTGAGGCGGATATCTACGAACTGTTCGAAAGAGCGCAGCAAAACCCCGATGGCCCCGACCTCCTCATCCGCGCCAATCGCAGCCGTTCCCGGCGTGTTGAGAAGGATGACGATGATAAATTACCGCTGCTGTGGGAACATGTGACAGCCCAGCCTGAAGCTGGAACGATGGAACTGCACATACCTGGCAAGGGTGGAAGCAAGTCACGCACCGCCAATCTTGTTATTCGCCACCTTCCTGTGACCTTGCGACCCCCCAAAGGAAATAAGGGCGAGAACCTCAACCTCTGGGCCGTCCATGCGATAGAGCCCTCGCCACCAGCGGGCAGTGATGCGATCGAGTGGCTGTTGCTCACCACTGTACCTGTCGAGGATTACGCACAAGCCTGTGAGCGGCTCGGCTGGTACGCTGTGCGCTGGGGCATCGAAATTTTTCACCGCACCCTCAAGAGCGGTACACGCATCGAGGATCGACGTCTGGCGGATGCAGGCAACCTGCAGGCCTGCCTTGCGCTTGACATGGTCGTTGCCTGGCGGGTTCTCTATCTCACCCATCTGGGACGCAAGATGCCAGATCTCCCGTGCAGCGTCTTTTTTGAAGAAGAGGAGTGGAAAGCGCTGTGGGCCTTTCATCACAAGAACACCACCCCTCCTGACGAACCGCCTGCTCTGGGGATCGCCATGCGGATGGTCGCTCAAATCGGAGGCTTTCTCGGGCGCAAGGGGGATGGAGATCCCGGAGCCACTGTGCTGTGGCGGGGACTCGACAAGCTATCCTTCATTACCGACACATTCCGGATTTTCCATCCCGCCATTCCAAGTGGGCCGTAGCTCCGTGTCTAGTGTGGGTAATAGTCAGCTCAAAGGGATATATCCGACAGCGAAATAGCTTCTGAATT
>JAIVTC010000157.1:0-5454 GCA_048629055.1 Candidatus Bathyarchaeota archaeon | reverse complement strand
CAGCAGCAGGATTCCTCGAAAGAAAAACAGCAGTATCAGAAGTCCCAGTGTCACTTTCAGGCTTTCGATATCCTTTGCTACAAAACCGCCATCGAGCAGAGGCTTGGAGAGAGCAGGGATGCCGGCCGCGGAGAGGCCGAGCAGCATCATTGCGCCAATGGCGACGGCGAACCGTTTCCGATAGGGTTTGAGATAGCGAAGCAGTCGCAGATAGGTCTCTTTTGAACCCGGTTTGTTGTTGGGAGTTTGAGTTTCCACTAGCTATCCTGATCCCGTCAACCTGGGCAGCAATACAAGCAGCCATACACAGGCGCCTAGCACCAGCGCAAGAAAGACCGCTGCAGAGCCGATATCCTTTGCGCGTCCTGACAATTCATGATGTTCAGCTCCGATTCTGTCTATGGCGTTTTCAATTGCAGAGTTAAGCAGTTCCACAAGCGGAACCGCCAGCCAGCTGCCCAGCAGCAACGCCCGCTCGATACCGGTGTTACCCAGATAGAGCGCCAGCGGAATCAACAGCAGTGATGCATAGCTCTCCTGGCGGAAAGCCTCCTCGTGTTTGAAACAGGCTCGAAACCCCTGCATCGAATAGACAAAGGCATTGTTCAGACGTTTGATGCCGGTGGCATTCTGATTTCCCATCTCTACGACTCTGGTGGTTGCCAGCGCAGATCGAGTTCACGCGCTGCCTTGACATCATCCAGGCGTTTGACCGGCATGCTATGCGGTGCCGAAGTGACAGTTTCGGGCTGGTGTTCAGCCTCATGGCGAATCTTTTGCATTATTTCAATAAAGTTATCCAGCTCTTCTACAGACTCGGTCTCGGTCGGCTCGATCAGCAGGCACTCGGGAATCAGCAGCGGGAAGTAGGTGGTTGGCGCATGTACGCCGTAATCGAGCATGCGTTTGGCGAAGTCCATGGTGCTGACACCCAGCTCCTTTGCCTCTTTTTTCAGGGTGAGGATGAATTCATGACTGGCTCTGCGTTCGGGGTAAGCTGCCTGAAAACCAGCATCGGTCAGCAGTTTCATCAGGTAGTTGGCATTCAGGGTGGCGTATTCGGCAACACGCACCATGCCTTCGCGTCCGAGCATTTTTGCGTAGATGTAGGCGCGCAGCAGAACTCCCGAATTGCCGCCAAAGGCTGTGAGCTGCCCGATGGTTTGAGGGCATTCAGTTTCAGTCAGCCACTGATAACTGTCGCCGTCATAGCCGACCATGGGAACCGGCAGGTAGGGGATCAGGCGTTCGCTGACGCCGACAGGGCCTGCGCCCGGTCCGCCTCCGCCATGCGGTGTCGAGAAGGTTTTGTGCAGATTCATGTGGATCGCATCAAAGCCCATGTCGCCGGGCCGCACCTTGCCCAGGATGGCATTGAGGTTGGCGCCGTCATAGTAAAGCAGTCCCCCGGCCTTGTGGACCATGTCGGAAATCTCGCGGATGCGGCGTTCAAAGACTCCGACTGTCGATGGATTGGTCAGCATGATGCCGGCTGTCTGCGGTCCCAGTACACTTTTCAATGCATCGATATCGATATCGCCATCCCTCTTTGTAGGGATCTCGCGAACCTTGTAACCGCACATAACCGCAGTGGCTGGATTGGTGCCGTGCGCCGCATCGGGTACGATGATTTCACTGCGTTCGCTATCGCCGTTTGCCTCATGGTAGGCTTTGATCATGGCGATGCCGGTAAACTCGCCCTGGGCGCCGGCCGCCGGCGTCAATGAGACCTCGCGCATGCCGGTGACCTCTTTGAGGATCTCCTGCAACTCATACATGCAGGCCATGAATCCCTGGCTGTGACTCTCAGGCGCATAGGGGTGGCGCGCCAGAAAGCCCGGCAGCATCGCCAGCGTGTTGCAACCGCGCGGGTTGTATTTCATGGTGCATGAGCCCAGCGGGTAGAAGTGCGTGTCGATGGAAAAGTTTTTCCGTGAGAGGCGCGTATAGTGACGCACGGTCTGCATCTCCGACACTTCTGGCAGGGCGGCAGGCTGCTCGCGCCGCAGTGATTCCGGAATGGATTTCAGGGAGGCGGCGTTGCCGGGGGCCTGGGCAGTTGCACGACGTCCGGATTGTGATTGTTCAAATATTAACATGAGGTAAATTCTACTCTTTTCAGTATCTTGTCTGGACAGTTGGTGATTTCTCAATAACCCCGTGCAATCGTAGGTTGGGCAAAGGAGCGATAGCAACGTGCCCAACGGATGCATTGCTTGTTGGGCACGTCGTGCCTCCTTTGCCCAACCTACGGACTACAAACATCCATCCCTGCATTTTCACGAAGTTGTCGGGAGTCGCAGAGGCAGAGTCAGGTTTAATCAAACTTCGGTGTAACAGGACATTTCGCCTGGCGGTTCATGATGCGATCGAGCTTGTCGCGAAAATCCTCGATCTGCTGTTCGGTGCGCTTCTCGGTTGCGCATACCAGGATGGCGTCCCCCAGTTCCGGATACTCTGCGCTCAGATCATAACCGCCGAGTACATTGTGCGCTGCCAGCGAGCGCAGCACGTTTTTCGGCGTGGCATTGATTTTCAATACACTCTCGTGGAATACAGGGGATGAAAACAGCTCATCGACACCATCGATACTGCACAATTTCTCAACCAGTTTCCCGGTATTTTCATGTGCTGCTGCGGCAGTTTGCGCCATTCCCTCGCCGCCCAGCAGCGCCATGTAAATGGTTGCCACCGTGACCATCAATCCCTGGTTGGTGCAGATATTGGATGTCGCCTTGGAACGGCGGATATGCTGTTCGCGTGCCTGCAGGGTGAGTGTATAGCCGCGTTTGCCATCGAGATCTTCGGTGCCGCCGATGATGCGTCCCGGCATCTGGCGTACATGCTGCTGCCTGCAGCACATGAATCCCAGGTAGGGACCGCCGGATGAGAGCGGAATTCCCAGCGGCTGGCCCTCTCCGCAGCAGATATCCACGCCTTCGTCGCCCCATTCCCCGGGCGGCTTGAGAATGGCGAGTGCGAGTGGATTGACGACAGCGATGCTGATTGCGCCATTCGTTTTTGCCCACTTAGTGAGTGCATCGACGTCCTCGAGTACGCCGAAAAAGTTGGGCTGGGGAATGACCAGGGCAGTGATGTCGTCACCGCTGTAACTGTCGAGTGCATCGAGGTCGGTTTTGCCGCTTGCTGTATCAAAAGGGAGCTCGACGAGCTCGATCTTCTGATTGTGCACGATCGTTTGCACTGTTTTTCGATAGGCCGGGTGCAGGCTGCGCGGCAGCAGCACCCGTCTGGATTTCGATTTGCGGTTGGCGCGCACCGCCATCAATATGGACTCGGCTACCGCTGATGCGCCGTCATAGAGAGAGGCATTGGAGACATCCATGCCTGTCAGTGCGGTCATCATCGATTGATATTCATACAGCAGTTGCAGCGTTCCCTGGCTGGCTTCTGCCTGGTAGGGAGTGTAGGCGGTATAGAATTCGCCGCGGGTGGCCAGTTCCCACACTGCAGCAGGAATATGATGGTCGTATGCGCCGGCTCCGATGAAGCAGGCAGGCTGTCCATCTGCCGCCGCGCGTTGATGCATCAGTTCGGTAATCTCCATTTCGCTCATTCCTGCTGGAATGGCGTCGAGGACGCCGCATTTCAAATCCTCGGGGATTTCATCAAACAGGCTTTCGATGCTGTCGACGCCGATGCTTGAGAGCATGCGATTGACATCATCCGCAGTGTGGGGAATGAATGGCATTAAAGGAACCTCTGATTCAGTCCATTCATTACTGCTCCTCATCCTGTGCGTGCTTTGCATAGGCATCAGCATCCATCAATGCATCCAGTTCACTCTTGTCAGCCATTTTTAATGTGAACAGCCAGCCCTCTTCGTAGGGTGAATCATTGATGCTTTCCGGCGCATCATTCAGTACTTCATTGACGCCGAGGATCTTTCCCGAGAGCGGGCTATAGATATCGGAAGCGGCTTTGACGGATTCAACCACGGCAATTTCGTCGCCGGCTGCTATGTCGCTGCCGGCTTCAGGCAACTCGACAAACACCAGGTCGCCAAGCAGCTCCTGCGCGTGGTCGCTGATGCCGACAGTGACAGTGCCGTCACCGTTATCTTTGACCCATTCGTGTGTTTTTGCGTACTTCAGCCCATCGGGGGTATTGCTCATGAGAATGCTCCATGAAGGTCGGTTTTAGGTTATAGTTCGGTGGCGAGTTTGCCGTGACGTACAAAGGGATATTTTACAACTTTGACGGGCAGGCGTTTGCCACGCATTTCCACATCAAAGCCGTGAGGTGAACCGGCCTCGATGCGGGCGAGCGCGATACTGCGTTCAAGAGTTGGTGAAAAGCCGCCTGAAGTAATCTCTCCGATCTGCTTGTCAGCGACATAAAGCTTTTGATGACTGCGCAGAACTCCACGTCCCTCAAGGACCAGGCCGACAAGTTGCTGCGGAATGCCTTCTCTTTTCTGCTTCTCCAGCGCACCGCGACCGATAAATGAGCGCTCTTCGGGTTTCAATGCGACAGTCCAGGCGAGTCCTGAAACCAGAGGGGTGGTTGTTTCATCCATATCCTGGCCATAAAGATTCATGCCGGCTTCGAGCCGCAGGGTGTCGCGTGAACCCAGGCCGCAGGGATGCACTCCTGCATCGATCAGGTCGTTCCACAGGGCGACGCAGTCACTCTGAGGCAGTAGAATCTCAAATCCATCTTCACCGGTATAACCTGTGCGCGCAATGAACCAGCTGGGGTCCCAGACGGCTGAAAAGGGTTTCAACTCTGTGGCTGCTTCGCGTAGCTCTTCGTTCAACAGCGGCAGCGTTAGCTCGATTGCCTTCGGTCCCTGCACGGCAATCATCGCCAGGTCGCTGCGTGGAAGCACTTCGATCTCGAAGACGCCAACCTGCTCCATAATCCAGCCAAGATCTTTTTGTGCTGTGGATGCGTTGACGACGAGTCGGTACCAGGTTTCATCCATGAAATAGACGATCAGGTCGTCGATCACGCCGCCCTGTGAGTTGAGCATGCAGGAGTAGAGAGCCCTGCCAGTGGATTTGAGCTTTCCCACATCGTTGGCCAGCAGGTGACGCAGATAGCGCTTACAGTCGCTGCCCTTGAGATCGATGATCTGCATATGGGAGACATCGAACATGCCCGCGTGGCGGCGAATGGCATGGTGTTCTTCAATCTGGGAGCCGTAATGCACCGGCATCTCCCAGCCGCCGAAGGGCACCATGCGGGCACCCAAATCGTGATGCGTCTGGTTCAGAATGGTCTTTTTATCCATAGAATGACTCGGCAGTTACGGGCGTCGGCGCTTGAAATGCCGATCACTCTGGCAGGTGTATGAATTAACTTGAGACTATAACTTGAGAGCAGTTTTGTCGCAAATGTAAAAAACCACCTTTCCCGGGTTAGTGCAAAATGAGCACTGCTTTCAACCACGAAAGCCACGAAAACATAGAGAGTCTCTTGTAAAACCCG
>JAIVTC010000156.1:0-2919 GCA_048629055.1 Candidatus Bathyarchaeota archaeon | reverse complement strand
CGGCCCATGCAGAGTCCATCGGCGTCAGGAAAATCAGCAACAGAAAAACAGGAATGATACGGCTCATAGTGGTACGCAACCTCTGATTAGATTAGATTAGATGTGGGGGCCTATTCAGCAGCTTTCTGCGCATTTGCAGTGATTTTATCCGCTTCTATCTTCGCATCCTCAGTCACTTTCGCAGCTTCGGCATCTGCATCTTCAACGAGTTTAAGCGCCTGCATGTTGGCGGCTTTACTCTCTTCTTCAGACTTTCCTTCAGCCTCGGCTTTGATTTCAGCAGCTTTGGCTTTGGCTTGTTCAGTGATCTCATGTGCTTTTTTCTTCGCCTCCTCGGTGAGTTCGGCGGCTTTTACTTTCGCCTGCTCATAGATTTCAGCAGCCTTGGCTTTGGCGTCGTTATAAATGGCTGCAGCACTCTCCTTGAGTTCGGCGGCCTCCTCCTTTGCGGCCTTTGAAGCAGCGCTTCCCAGCTCTTTGGCCTTTTCGACGAATTCAGCGGATTTCTGTTTCAGTTCATCGGTGGCGGATGGCGTTGCTGGTTCAGTCCCGGGCTGATCCTGATCGTCTGATTGCGAGCATGCGCCGAGAGAGAGAATCAACGTTAGCATTATTGCCAGCAGGGGGATCGGTTTCTTGTCCATTCTATATTTCATTTTCCGAGCCTTTGGTTGATATCTAGGTCGATTGTTCCAGGAGTTGTTTTGCTGTTTTTACAAGCTGTTTACGCTTAAACAGCAATTGTATGCGAGAACCGCCCAGTTGTCTCCACAAAATGGCTGCGCGGATTCCTGCAAGCAGCAGTGCGCGGACTCTGTTCTGGGTCTCCGGATTTTGCAGATGCATGGGATCACCCTTTACCATGATGCGTGGCGACAGGTCGCTGATCGTGCTGCTGTAGATATCGGCAAGTGCGGCTATCTGGTTGCTGTGCGTATAGTCATAGAGATCAAGTTTTGCAGCGGCGATCTTGATGCCTTCACTGATCCGCTTCAGTTTTTCAGGATTCTTGAGGAGTTTTCCGGAGAGCAACAGCAGACTGATGCTGTAGCGGGTGGTTCCGATCTGCTCCCTGGCCGGGGAGGTCAGCTGTTGCTGCAGTTTTTGCAGGCCGTAGCGCACGCCATCAAGTCCGGAGAAAATCTCTATGGTGCTGTCAGCCTCGGTCTGAAAAATGCTGTAGAGTGATTTCTCCATCGCGACCGGGTCAGCCTGCCCGTTGCGAGCCAGAGTATCGACCAGCGCCGCCGCCTGATAGACGCCTGCAAGAGCGATGGTTTGCTGCTCAAATCGATTCATGAAATTGCCTCTTCAATGGTTGCTCCACCAAGGCAGACTTGCTGCTGGTAGAAAACGATGGCCTGTCCCGGTGTGATGGCGCGCTGGGGTTCATCAAAGGCGACATGCAGGGTGTCATGCTCCTGCAGGGTAACGCTGCAGGGTTGCAACGGCTGGCGATGCCGGCAGCGCGCCAGGCAGCGCATGGGGAGTCGCGGAGGTTGTGCAATCCAGTGAATCTGTTTCGCAAGCAGCGCCGGTGCGAACAGCAGCGGGTGCTGCTTTCCCTGCACGGCGATTAGCACATTACGCTGCAGATCCTTTGCTGCAACAAACCACGGGGTTTCGCCGCTCCCCTTGATGCCGCCGATTCCCAGCCCCTGTCTCTGCCCGATGGTGTAGTACATCAACCCCTGGTGAGTACCCAGTTTCTCTCCCTCGGGAGTCTCTATATTGCCGGGCTGCGCAGGCAGATACTGCGATAAAAAATCACCAAAACGGCGCTCGCCGATAAAGCAGATGCCGGTG
Organism: Candidatus Bathyarchaeota archaeon; assembly: GCA_048629055.1. Taxonomy (GTDB): domain Bacteria; phylum Pseudomonadota; class Gammaproteobacteria; order Chromatiales; family Chromatiaceae; genus Sva-25. Next base: position 1,113 of record JAIVTC010000156.1, on the reverse strand, counting down.
CTGTCTTTTTTGTTGTGGGTCTGCAGGCCGGCCTTCAACGCCATTGCGCGTACATCCGTCTTGTCGATGTCCCACAGGGGGAAGCGTGCATGGGAGAGCTGATGCTGGTTTAGCAGATAGAGAAAATAGGTCTGGTCCTTGTTGTCATCTTTTGCGCGTATCAGCTGATAGCCATCATCACGCTTCTCAATGCCGGCATAGTGACCGGTTGCAATTGCCTTGGCTCCAAGCTGCAGTGCATAGTCCAGAAAGGCCTTGAATTTGATCTCCCTGTTGCACAGCACATCCGGGTTGGGTGTGCGTCCTGCACGGTACTCATCCAGAAAATAGCTGAAAACGCGATCCCAGTATTCAGATGAGAAGTTGACCGTATGCAGTTTGATGCCAAGCGTCTGCGCCACTGCAGTGGCATCGGCAAGATCTTCGGCGGCGCTGCAGTACTCACTGCTGTCATCCTCCTCCCAGTTTTTCATGAACAGCCCTTCAACACGATGGCCCTGTTCAATCAGTCTGAGCGCTGCAACGGAGGAGTCGACGCCTCCGGAGAGGCCAACCATGATGGTCATTTTTTATTCAGCCAGCGCTCCAGAGTAACGACAGTAGGGGGCTCGCCATTTTTCCTGAACCAGCTGTCCACCGAGTATTTGATGCCGGTGTTTTGATCTTCAATGACGCCTGTCCAGTGCGGAACCAGCCAGAAACGGTCACGCACAACATAATCCTGGACTTTGTGCCATTTTAAAAGCCCATCCTGTTCCAGCAGTCTCAGATAGGTGGTGGTATTCGTTGCTTCGGCCTTGCAGTCCAGCTGTCCCGCTTTTTCAGAGGGGATCTGATTGAGCGCCAGGTCACGCCAGGTGCCGGTCTTGTTGCCGACCAGGATTTCCAGCAGGGCGATCGCCTGCTTGATCTGCATGCGTTCATCAGAGGCGTTTTTTACGCCCTTGAAAAGCGCCTGCACCTGATGCCACTCGCTTTCACTGAGCGAGGCATCAGTAGACTGCTTGCAGACAAAAGCGGTGCAGGCATTGAAGTCCTGATAGGTCGATGCAAGCGCAGGAGTCGATGTAAACAGAAATAATACGCTGAACAAGATTTTCAATGTTGTTCTCC
>JAIVTC010000155.1:0-3701 GCA_048629055.1 Candidatus Bathyarchaeota archaeon | reverse complement strand
GTAACCCGCAGGCCATTGATATACTCCATGTCGGCGTTGCGCAGAACCAGGCGCTCTTCAATTTGCGGGCGCGAGCCGTGCACCAGAATCAGGTGTATGCCGAGCCCGTGCAGCAAAGCGATGTCATGGATCAGCGAAGGAAAGCGCTGGTCTGCAACGGCGGCGCCGCTCAATGCCACGACAAAGGTTTTCCCCCGATGCGCATGGATATAGGGCGAGGCGTTGCGAAACCAGTCGATGAAGTTATCAGTCATGGTGTTATTTAATCAGTGTTGTAAACGGTCTTTTCCCTTTTAGCCTGTAGACATCAAAGTCCCTGTCAATCGTTGCGATTTGGATGATGTTCAATTTCTCAGCCAAAAATACAAGACAAGCATCTGCAAAATCCATGGGAAGATCCGAGTATTTGATGACGAGTTCCTGGATTCTCAGAAAGTCATCTGCAGTTATCGGTTCTAGAATGACAGCTCCGGCATTGACCCAGCCAAGAAAATCGATTTGAGCATTCCTGTTGAAATCGAGCATATGCAGTGTTTCCGTTACGGATGCCAGCGTTGTTATCAGCTCACTGTGATTGGTTTTGATAAACTCAACCGAAGCGGAGTGGTATTTGTCGCTGCCATCGAACAGGGCAATCAAGGGACCTGAGTCAATCAGGATTCGCTGCATCTTTTAGCTCTGATTTTTTCTTTGACGAGATTTTTCCTGTCACTTGACCGGCGCCCATCTCCGCTTGCATACTTTCCGAAGATGCCATCACCGAGTTTCCAGGGAGATGGTTTGTCTAATTTGTCAATAAACTCCGTAATGCTTTTGCGTATTAACTCTGATTTACTGACACCCATTTGATGGGCGATTTTGTTGATGCTCTGTTCCAGACCCTGATCCAGTCTCAGCGTAACCATTCTATTCTCCTGTCACCGGCAATTGCATGTATTACTTATTGTAATACAGCGGGCGTGGATGTCAATCATTCACAGCATCTTCGTAAATCTTGTACGCACAGCTTCCAGGCGCGGATTAAAGACAAAAACGTTTGATCAGCTGCTTCAACAGATCGATGGCGGGCTGAATGCGATTGATATCCAGGTATTCATTCGGCTGGTGCGCCTGGGCGATATCGCCGGGGCCGAGAATGATGGTTTCCATGCCCATGGCATTGAAGTAGGGCCCCTCGGTGCCAAAGGCGACCGATTCAGACTGGTAGCCGGTGAGAGCTTCGGTTGCCTGTACGATGGCCGCGGTGTCGGCGGTCTCCATCGCAGGTATGCCTTCAAACATCGGCTCCAGGGTGAACGTGAGGCCGCTGCGGTTGAACAACTGCTCAAGCCGCAATTGCAGTTCCGCATGCAGGTCCGGCAGCGACATCCCCGGAAGGGGGCGCAGATCGAAATGCAGTTCACAAGCGGCGCAGATGCGATTGGGGTTGTCGCCGCCGTGAATATGCCCAAGGTTCAGGGTTGGAACATCGACGCTAAACAGCGGGTTCCGGTAGCGTTGCTGCAACTCGCTGCGCCATTTGAGAATCTCCCCCATGGCGCGATACATCCCCTCCAGGGCGCTGTTTCCCAGTGCAGGATCGCTGGAGTGGCCGGAGTGACCATGAATGCGCAGGGATTTGGTGGTCATCCCCTTGTGCATGCGCACCGGCTTGAGGCTGGTCGGCTCGCCAATCACCACATGGCGTCCAAGATGCCGGTTGAGTTCCTGCAGCGCCTTGGCCCCGCACATGCTGGTCTCTTCATCCGCAGTGGCGATGATCGTCAGCGGTTGTTTCAGCGTTCTCAGATCCAGGCCGTCGAGCGCCGCCATGATCAAGGCAAAAAAGCTCTTCATGTCGCACACGCCAAGGCCGTAATAGCGTCCGTCGGCTTCCGTCAGTTTGAAGGGGTCATGACTCCAGCCTCCCTCGTCATAAGGTACCGTGTCGGTATGACCGGCAAGAATCAATCCTTCAGGACCGCTGCCGGCGCTGGCGATGAGGTTGTATTTATCATCGCATCCGGGAATCGGCTGAATGGTGGTGGCGAAACCGGTGGCAGTGAACCATTGATCCAGCAACTCAATGATCGCTTCATTGCTCTGGTCCCATGCCGCATTGTCGCTGCTGATCGAGGGTGTCGCTATAAGCGCTTCGAGAAGATGCCGGATAGTCATATCGCTGATGATTCTACTATGGTTCGGTGGAGCCATCATACCCAACAAATAAAGCATCGTGCAAAATGCAGTGTCACTTTTGTGGTAACTTGTGATTCTGAAAGTCGATAAGGCAAAAGAAAGCATGCAGCAGAGTCTGGCGGAACGCTACGCACACTGGGTTATTCGATGGCGCTGGTTGATTGTCATTGGCGCCATTGCAGTAATACTGCTGATGGCCAGCGGCGGCCGCTTTTTACATTTTGACAATGACTACCGGATCTTTTTTGGCGAGGAGAATCCTCAGCTGCTGGCGTTTGAGAATCTGCAGGACACCTACACCAAGAACGACAATGTGCTGCTGGTGCTGGCGCCTAAAGATGGCAAGGTCTTTACGCCGCAGACGCTCGCGGCGGTGCAGGACATTACCGAGCGCGCCTGGCAGACCCCCTATTCACTGCGCGTCGACTCGATCACCAATTTCCAACACACCAGTGCAGTCGGAGATGACCTGACGGTTGCAGATCTGGTCGAGGAGCCTCTGCAGCTGTCGGCTGCGGATCTCGAACAGATCCGGAAGATTGCATTGGCCGAGCCGATGCTGATCAATCGTCTGATCTCACCCCGCAGCCATGTGACAGCCCTGAATATCGTGGTGGAGCTGCCCGGCGAGGATATGACCCGTGAGGTTCCTGAAGTCGTCGCCTCGGTGCGTGATCTCAAATCCTATATCTCAGCCACCTATCCGGACATCGATATCTATCTGACTGGTCTGGTGATGATGAACAACGCCTTCCCTGAAGCCTCCCAGTGGGATATGCAGCACCTCATGCCGTTGGCCCTGCTGCTGATCATGAGCATGGTTTTTCTGCAGCTGCGGGGCTTTGGCGGCACCGTCGGAACCCTGCTGGTGACGCTATTTTCCATTCTTGGCGCCATGGGACTGGCCGGATGGATGGGGATAGCACTGAGCCCGCCGGTGATGTCGGCGCCTGTGATTATTCTGACGCTGGGAGTGGCCGATTGTGTGCATATATTGACCAACTGGATGCAGGGAGTGCGGCACGGCGTCAATAAACAGGATGCGATGGTCGAGAGCCTGCGCATCAACCTGATGCCGGTGTTCCTCACTTCGATCACCACTGCTGTCGGTTTTTTAACTCTCAATTTCAGTGATGCGCCCCCGTTTCATGATCTCGGCAATATTTCGGTCTTCGGTGTGCTGCTTGCCTATGCCCTCTCAGTACTCTTCCTGCCGGCACTGATGATGGTGTTGCCTCTGCGTGTCAGAGCAGGCAGCAGAAGCGGCGTGCACCTGATGGAGCACTTCGCCGAATGGGTGATTCGCAATCAGGGAAAGCTGCTTCCCGGCATGGGTGTTGTCATTGTCATGCTGGTTTTACTGGCGCCGTTCAATGTGGCGAATGATGTCTACGTACACTATTTTGATGACAAGATCGAATTTCGCCGTGACACCGACTTCGCCCTGGATAACCTCACCGGCATGTACTACATGGACTTCTCGCTGGATTCCAGTGAGGAGAGTGGCATCTCAAGACCGGAAT
>JAIVTC010000154.1:0-3108 GCA_048629055.1 Candidatus Bathyarchaeota archaeon | reverse complement strand
TGCTGTTGTTGTTAGCAGCCTTCCCTATTTCCGCATCAGCTATGCAGTATCCCTCGATGCAGGAGCTTGCCGATGCAGTGGAGGCGGGCGGAACGCTGATTCCTCCACCTGGAATTTATGCCGGCCCGGTGGTTATCGACAAGCCGATCACCATCGATGGTGAGAACAAGGTCACCATCGATGCCGGCGGCAAGGGCACCGTGGTGCTGCTCGATACCGATGGCGCCACCCTGAAAAATCTGCATCTCACCAACTCCGGCGAATCACACAATGATCTGGATTCAGGGGTGCAAATTCGTGGTAATTTCAACGTCGTCAAGGACAACCTCATTGATGACTGCCTCTTCGGCGTCGGTCTGCAGCAATCGGAACACAATATCGTGCGCCGCAACAGGATCAGTTCCAAGACATCTTTCGGTCTGGGACAACGCGGCGACTCTGTACGCATGTGGTACAGTTTCCACAACAAGATTACCGACAATGTCATCACCGATTCGCGTGACATGGTGGTGTGGTATTCGGCCAACAACATCATCAGTAACAATACCGCATCGAATAGCCGCTATTCGTTGCATTTCATGTACTCCCGTTATAACAAGGTGGAGGGCAATACCTATTTCAACAATGCCGTTGGCATCTTCCTCATGTACAGTGACGGCATCGAACTGCGCAACAACTCGATCAGGCATGCTTCAGGCGCCACCGGCATCGGCATCGGCTTCAAGGAGACATCGGATTTGATTCTTGAGGGGAATCAGATTCTCTATTGCGCCAGCGGACTCTATATCGATGTCTCTCCGTTTCAACCGGATACCACCAACCGCTTCACGGACAATCTGATTGCCTACAATGGCATTGGGATTCGTTTTCTCAATGACTGGACCGGCAATGTTTTCAAACGCAATCAATTTATAGGCAACCTCACCCAGATCATCGTCAGTGGAGGAAAGACCGCCAATCGCAATATATGGGAAGGAAATTTCTGGAGTGATTACGAGGGTTTCGATCTGGATAAAGATGGCGTTGGAGACAAGCCTTACGAGCTCTACTCTTATGCCGACCGCATCTGGCGCGACCTTCCCTATGCACAGTTTTTCAAAGGTTCACCGATTCTCGAAACCCTCGATTTTCTGGAACGCCTGGCGCCTTTTACCAAACCGGACTTGCTGGTTCGGGATGAAAAGCCAATAAAAGAGAAGTTCAAGCAGCAGCAGAAGAAGAGAGTTGAAAAAAAGACGGATGCACTGCAGTTGCTGCTCGATGCACAGGGGTAATATTCAAGAGATACCAGGGGGTTTTTAATATGCCTAAACCTAAACAAAAACGAGTCGTTTCAAAACGTCACCAGCAACAGGAGCGGCGCAGGTTTCTGCGTTCAGCCGCCATGACGGCCGGTGTGGTGGCTGTCTCTCTGCTGGGCTATATCCCGGTTGTCAAAGGTTGGGTCAACCGCCTGCGCCCGCCCGGCGCACTCAATGAAAATCGATTTCTCGCCTCCTGCATCAAGTGCGGACAGTGCGTACAGGTGTGTCCGGTGAATGCCATCAAGCTGATGGATCTCGAGAGCGGCTTCGGCATCGGCACCCCCTATATCGATGCGCGTGCGCAGGCGTGTGACTTCTCCTGCGATGGTTTGCAGTGTGTGCTTGCGTGTCCGACAGGCACCTTGACACATGATCTCAATTTTCCTGCAGATACCCGCATGGGTATTGCCAGGCTGGCCAATCCCAATAAGTGCCTTGCCATGCAGGGCAAAGGTTTCAAGGGGCAGGCGCGCGGCGCTGATTACACAGGATTGCTGCGTTATGATGATATCGATCGCTGGAATCCGATCAGGGTCAGCGAGTATCCCTACGACCTCGAGCTGTGTGATCTATGTGTGCGCCAGTGTCCCATCGAGATTCGCATCACCCAGTGCGCCGAAGCAGAGCCTGTTGAAGGCAAGATAGAGCGGGTTGCGCAAAAGCAGGGCAACGAGTGTCCGCCGATTCACGCGATTGCACTGGAAAAAGTCGACGGCGTCATGACGCCCGTCATCAAGGAGGGATGCGTAGGATGCGGCGTGTGCGAGATGATCTGCCCGCCGGAACCTGCAGCAATCGTCATCGATGTGCATCATGACAGAGAGGAGCGAAGAGCATGAGCGGTATGAAAGATTCTCTTGCGGAGCTGTTCGGGCGGGCGCCGAGGCGGCCGCATCAGGATGAGATCTCTGCTGAGGCAAAAAAGCTGCATGCCTTGCAGAAGAATGATCCGGAGCGCATCGCTGCAATTCATGCGGAACTGGCGCACAAGGCGATACACAAGGAGCCGCAGAAGTGGCGCCGTCGCCGCTGGGCTGTGCTGATCGCCGTCAACCTGCTGTTCGTGGTCTCCTACTGGCTCGATATCCAGTTGCTGGAGGGGGCGCTGACAGGCTCGCGGTTTGTCGGTTTTCACATGGCGGATCTGAATTCGGCGCTGCAAGTCACGCTGGCATTCAAGCATATGGTGCTGAACCTTGTGATCGGCACCGTCACCGTATTTATCATGTGGTGGCTGCTGGGCGGCAGAACTTTCTGCTCCTGGGTATGCCCCTACCATCTCGTCGCAGAGTGGGCGGAGATGATCCACTTGTGGCTGGTGAAGAAGAAGCTGGTCAAGGATCACCCGCTGGATCGCAAAGCGAGAAACTGGTCCTGGATGATCTTTGCCGTACTGGCGATAGTCACCGGCTACACGGTCTTCGAAACAGTCTCACCGACGGGCATCATCAGCCGCGCGCTGATTTACGGCCCTGGTCTTGCGATGGTGTGGGTGTTTCTGCTGCTGTTGTTTGAGGTTTTTTATTCACGCCGCGCCTGGTGCCGTTATCTCTGCCCTATCGGTCTCACCTACGGCCTGGTTGGAGCAACATCACCCTTCAGGGTGCGCTACAATCTCGAATCCTGTTTTCACGAGGGAGAGTGCCGCAAGGTGTGCGAAGTACCGCATGTGCTGGATCTCGTCATCAAGGGGCGTGCCACGGATCTGAATGTTTCGCTCGGTGCAGATTGCACCCGCTGCGGCCGTTGTGTCGAAACCTGCCCCACCAACTCCCTGAACTTCAAGTTCAAGGGTCTTGGAGAT
>JAIVTC010000153.1:0-3687 GCA_048629055.1 Candidatus Bathyarchaeota archaeon | reverse complement strand
AACCCGGGAGCTGTCAAACTTCCGGGGAACCGAACAGGCCGCCCGCGCCAGCTTTCTCTCTGCTGAGAGTAAGGAGGGTCTGATTAAATGCATGGGGCGGGGGATCGGGGGAGGGGTGTCTGGTTGCTTGTTGCAGCTGGCTGCTGGCCGACCCTCATGGCTTTCATCATCTCAAGTTCGGTATGGTACATCTTGGATGAGGAGCCTGCCAGCGCCATCGGAGAGGTCAGTAGAGAGCGCGATGAAATAACACAGGGAAACCTGTTTGACATCATCCATGAAGGTTTCAGCGATATATTTTGCACGCAGCGGATCGCCTGGCAGCAGAATGGTTTCTGCAAAAGCGCCATCTTCTGCATTGATATGTGGTGTTGCCATTTTTTTCTCCTTTAGATGAATAACCAGCGAGATCAGGTCTCAGACTTGAAAGAGATGGAAATCTTGTTAACCTCTCGCAAAGACGCAGAGACGCAAAGGTTGTTTCTTGGCGGGCTTGGCCTACATGGATGGAGGTCAGGTGCGTAAGCAGGACGCGGAAGCTTTGCGGCTTTGCGAGAACTATCATTGAAATTTGATTCATTCGTGAAGATGTTGCTCACGCAAGCACAAGTATTGCTCATTTATTCTGAATAACGCACCCGCCCCTGTTTGTGCGAATCCCGTGCGTAATAGCGGGCTCCTCCACGCGGCACGACCACGATGCCGGAGTGGGTGACCTTGTAGTGCTTGCGATCTTCCTGCAGATCAAAACCGATGCGCGCGCCGGGCTCGATGTTGTTGTGGCGATCCACGATCACATTCCGTAACCTGGCGCCAGCGCCGATGTGCACATAATCCATGATAATGCAGTTTTCCAGCTCGGCCCCCTCTCCCACCACAGCCTCGCGGCGGATGATGGTGTTCTTCACCTTGCCGCCATTGATCAGGGTGGCGGCGCCCAGCAGGCTGTTTTCGATCTCGCCGCTGATCACCCGTGCAACCGGTCCCTGGTAGTTGCTGGAGAGTATCGGCCACTCCGTGTTGAAGACATCCAGGCGGGGTTCAAGTCCCATCACATCCGCGTGCGCCGCCATATAGGCATCGATGTTTCCCACGTCGCGCCAGTATCCCTGCTCTTCATAGGGCTTCAAGCCCGGCACCTCATTGTCAGCGAAGTTGTAGGCGAAGAGCTTGTGGCTCGTCATCAACTTCGGCAGCACATCGTGACCAAAATCCGTCTCTCCGCGACTCTTGGCATCCAGCAGCGCCTCCACCAGCACGTCCGCTTTGAAGATGTAATTTCCCATGGAGGCGAAGGCGCGAGCGGGGTCGCCTGGCATGTGCGCCGGGTTCTCCGGCTTCTCCTGGAATTCGCGGATACGGCCGTCGTCATCGGTAGCAATGACGCCGAATTCGGTTGCTTCCTGCAGTGGAACCGGCAGGGCCGAAACAGTGACATCCGCGTTGCAGGCATTGTGGAAATCCACCATCTGGCGTATATCCATACGGTAGATATGGTCTGCGCCGAACACCGCCACCAGATCAGGATCATGGTCCTCGATCAGGTTCAGGTTCTGATGCACAGCATCCGCAGTTCCCTGGAACCAGCTCTCTCCCTTATTCATCTGCGGCGGCACCACAGTAATGAACTGGTTAGGAAGCATCGGCGATAGACGCCAGGCCTTGCGGATGTGTTCGATGAGAGATTGCGAGCGGTATTGCACCAGCATATAGATGGTGGTGATCTTGGAGTTGACAAAATTGCTCAACACGAAATCCGTGATACGGTAGCGGGCGCCGAAGGGTACCGCAGGTTTGGATCGTTCGCTCGTCAGGGGCTGCAGGCGCGAACCCTGCCCGCCCGCCATGATGAAAGTGATGATGCTTTGGTCTCTCATTGTATTCTCTCTCAAGCTGAAATCTGATAGTTCAAGTCACATGACAGCAACTCTCAATGCACCAATAAAGTGTCGATATTTTAAAAGACTTTTACCACGAAGCACACGAAGATCACGAAAAATTAACTGGATACAAAAAAACATCTTGTAATTTCTCAATAACTCCGTGCAGGGAAGCAGGGTTAGGACTTGCTTTTCAGGGCTGTATAAAACAGGGATGTTTTATCAGAGCTTACAGGGATGTATTCACGCGTCCCTGAAAGGCTGGTCCTGATCCTGCGCAAACTCAAATAATGTACAGGATTATTGAGGAGTTACAATATTTTCGTGCTCTTCGTCTCCTTCGTGGTGAGTATCTCTCCAGTAGTGTTGGTCACATGAAACTCTTGCCATAGTCGAGTTCCGGCAAACCATGGTAAGCTGCGATCGATTGACCAATATCGGCAAAGGTATCTCGCAAACCCAGTGAACCCGGCTTGACATTCTTGCCGTAAAAAATGACCGGGATATGTTCGCGGGTATGGTCCGATCCCTTCCAGGTGGGGTCACAACCATGGTCCGCTGTCAGCACCAGCACATCGTCATCATCCATCAACTCCAGCATCTCCGGCAGGCGCTGATCGAAGTACTCCAGAGCAGCAGCATAACCGGGGACGTTGCGGCGATGGCCGAAATCCGCATCAAAATTGACGAAGTTTGTGAAGATGATGGTCTGGTCGCCGGCGCGCTTGAGTTCATCGAGGCTGGCGTCAAACAATTTATCGAGCCCTATTGCCCTGGTTGCCCGGGTAATGCCCCGGGCCGCAAAGATATCTGAGATCTTGCCGACGCTCACTACCTCGCCGCCTGCCTCTTTCATACGGTCCAGCAGTGTCGGCGCCGGCGGCACAACCGAATAGTCATGGCGGTTGCCGGTGCGCACATAATTGCTGCTCTCCGTTCCGACGAAGGGGCGTGCGATAACACGGCCGATATGGTATTTATCGACCAGTTCACGCGCTATGGCGCACAAGTCATAGAGTCGTTCAAGGCCGAAGCTCTGTTCGTGGCAGGCGATCTGAAAGACGCTGTCGGCGGAGGTGTAGAAGATCGGCTTGCCGGTTTTGACATGCTCGTCACCCAGCTGTTCGAGAATGGTGGTGCCGGAGGCGTGACAGTTACCCAGGTAACCGGGCAGGTTGCCGCGCTCGACCAGCTCATCCAGCAGCTCCTGCGGAAAGCTGTTCTCTCTCTTATCGAAATAACCCCACTCGAACAGCACCGGCACACCGGTAATCTCCCAATGGCCGCAGGAGGTATCCTTGCCGGTCGAGAGTTCCTTTGCATAGCCGTAGGCGGCGACGGGTTCGACAGAGGCGTCCAGGCCCTGCGGATAATAGCCGGAGCTTTCCTCACATGCACGCCCTATACCAAGCCTGTTCAAATTTGGCAGGTTGAGAGATCCGGTGCGGCCATTGTTGGCATCTCCGCTGGCGCAGGCCTGTGCGATATGTCCCAGCGTACTGGCGCCCACGTCATTGAAGTTGCTGCCATCATCACTATTGATGCCGATAAACTTGTCGGCATCCTCTGCTCCGCCGACCCCTAACGAGTCGAGCAGTAGAATAATCGTGCGTTTCATCAGGGTCCTCCTCTATCAGCTATTTTACGCTGTATGCAGTTTGCAGTTTGCAGTTTGCAGTTTGCAGTTTGCAGTTTGCAAAAGTATAGCGGGATCAGGTCTCAGAGTGACGAGACATTAAGATCTTTTTATCTCTCGCAAAGACGCAGAGACGCAAAGGTTTTTTCTTGGCGGGCTTGCCTGCAGGGA
>JAIVTC010000152.1:0-3240 GCA_048629055.1 Candidatus Bathyarchaeota archaeon | reverse complement strand
ATCTCTTCCATTGTCGTGAAACGTCCGATGGTAAAGCGGATTGAGCTGTGCGCCAACTCATCGTCACGCCCCAGAGCGCGCAGCACATAGCTTGGCTCCAGCGATGCAGAGGTACAGGCTGATCCCGAAGAGACCGCCATGTTTTTCAATGCCATCATCAGGCTCTCGCCTTCGACATAGTTGAAGCTGATATTCAGGTTGCCTGCAATACGCTGCTCCAGATCACCATTGAGGTAGACCTCCTCCATATCTTTGAGGCCATCCCACAGACGATCACGCAACTGCATCAGACGTTCATTGTCTTCATCCATCTCTTCCCTGGCAATGCGGAATGCATCGCCCATGCCAACCAGTTGATGGGTTGCCAGTGTGCCGGAGCGCATACCACGCTCATGTCCGCCGCCATGCATCTGGGCTTCGAGACGGATGCGTGGTTTGCGTCGCACATAGAGTGCGCCGACACCCTTGGGGCCATAGATCTTGTGCGCGGAGAAGCTCATGAGGTCAACCTTGACTGCCTGAACATCAATTTGCACTTTACCTGCGCTTTGCGCGCCATCCACATGAAATATAACTTTATTTTCTCTACATATTTCACCGATAGAGGCAATATCCTGAATCACGCCAATCTCGTTGTTGACATGCATTACAGAGGCAAGGATGGTATCTTCACGCAGTGCAGCGCGAAATTTTTTAAGATCAATCAGGCCGTTTGGCTCAACATCGAGGTAGGTAATTTCATAACCTTCGCGTTCGAGTTGCCGGCAACTGTCAAGCACTGCCTTGTGTTCAGTCTTGACAGTGACAATATGCTTGCCTTTTTTGTGGTAAAAGTGCGCCACGCCCTTGATCGCCAGGTTATCGGATTCTGTCGCTCCGGAGGTCCACACGATTTCTCTTGCATCGGCATTGATCAGGTCGGCAACATCCTGGCGCGCCTGCTTGACTGCGTCTTCCGCCGCCCAGCCAAACGAATGTGAACTGGAGGCCGGATTTCCAAAAATGCCATCAGGTGTCAGATAGCGGCACATGTTTTCAGCAACGCGCGGATCTACAGGTGTGGTTGCTGAGTAGTCAAGATAGATGGGGAACTTCATTTAATATTAAGACCATCAATAAGCTGAAACGCCGTCATCTCACAGAGATGCTGCATTATGAATAAATTAGTGAATGCGAATATACATTACTCAGTAATTTAGTCAAGAATTATCAATCTCTGAATTAGTAGGGTTATTATCTGAGTTTTCCTTTGGATTGTCTTTTGATGATAGAAATTCACCCTCCTCTTCGAGACGCGTCAACTCCTCGGCCGTTGAAACGATTTCACAGGAATCAAGACTTTCAACTGTAATATCATCAACAATATCCATTTTCTTCAGTGCCTTGCACATCTTTTCCATGCGCGTATCCATGACATGAATGTGGTCCAGCATACAGTTAATCGCGTGTGCTACCGGATCCGGGGCATCCTTAGAGACGCCGTAAGCATCAAACCCCATCTTTTCGGCGATCACTTTTCGGTGCGCATTGTGCTGCTCTCTTTTCGGTTGAATCAGCCGCCCCGGAACGCCAACAGCAGTTGCCCCCGGGGGCACTGTTTTTACAACGACAGCATTGGAGCCGATACGCGCACCATCGCCGATTTCGATCGGTCCCAGCACCTTGGCGCCGGCGCCGACCACGACGCCATTACCCAGCGTTGGATGGCGCTTGCCTTTCTGCCAACTGGTCCCGCCGAGCGTAACGCCGTGATAGAGGGTGCAGTCATCTCCAATTACGGCAGTTTCACCGATTACCACGCCCATGCCGTGGTCGATAAAAAAGCGGCGGCCGATCTTTGCTCCGGGATGAATCTCGATGCCTGTGAATAGACGTGTGATATTGGATAGCACGCGCGCCAGCCAATGGAGTTTCCATAACCACAGACGATGCGACACACGGTGCAGCATCTGCGCATGAAACCCCGGATAGGTGGTGATGATCTCGAATGTGCTGCGTGCTGCCGGATCACGTTCAAATACAACCGCGATCTCTTGTTTGATTTTGGAAAACATGGGGGAGGTTTTAAGTTTTAGGTTTTAAGATTTAGGTTTTAGGTGTTAGGTTTTAAGTTTTAGGTTGTACCTCACTCCTCGGTACTCAGTCCTCAGTCCTGTCTCTTCGTACTCAGTCCTATTTTTTCACCGCATCGATTTTCGTCCCTGTGCAGCGCTTAGAATACCACGTAACAGGTTCAACTCGTCAGGATCCGGCTGCGCGCGCAGGAACATGCGGCGCAAACGGCGTACCAATTTGTCCGATCTGCGCGGGTCGGAAAATCCAATATCATGCAGCGCCTGCTCCAGGTGCTGCATAAACCCATCGAATTTTTCAGCTGTGGCAGGCAGGTGACCACGCTCGGTATTCACTACATGCTGGCCACTGGCGACCAGCACCTCGTAAGCTATCACCTGTACTGCCATGGCGATATTCAGCGAGCTGTAATCAGGATTCGTCGGTATCTGCACCAGGTGGTGACAGCGATCGAGCTCCTCGTTGGTCAGCCCGGTGCGTTCTGTTCCAAAAACCAGTGCCACATCCGATTCTTCAGCAGCATCAACAGCCTTGGTTGCGCATTGACGAGGGGTCAACATCGGCCAGCCGATGGTGCGTGAGCGTGCGCTGCTTCCCATGATGAGACGGCAGCCGGCAACCGCTTCATCCAGTGAGTCAACCGTGGTTGCCGCAGACAACAGATCATGCGCACCCGAGGCGCGTGCAAAAGCGGCATCCGCCTGCTCCGGATAGCGGGATGGAGAGACCAGTACAAGCCGGGAGAGCGACATATTTTTCATGGCACGCGCCACCGCGCCGATGTTTCCCGGATGGCTGGTGTTGACCAGGACGATACGAATATTCGAAAGCATTTGAGTGTCACCCGTCATTCCGGTGCAGGCCGGGATGAAAATATACCTAAAACTTAAGTAACTATTCAGTACCTGCTAATTCGTCACTGTTTCCAGGTATATCTTCCGGAAAACGCCGTGAATACATCCATGTAGGCTCGAGTCGGCGTCCCTGCCTCCTACGTTTCCAGCAGATACACCCGAAAACAATGACTTGCCTGGTAAATATCAACAAGTTGAATAGTTACAAAAATACTTGTATTGGTACTAATTGACTTCTGTCACCATGACAATCGATATCTCATCACCGATGACCTGGGTACTGTGACCTTTGCTGCCAGCCTCTTCCATATAA
>JAIVTC010000151.1:0-3066 GCA_048629055.1 Candidatus Bathyarchaeota archaeon | reverse complement strand
TTAACCCGCGATCGATGCGCTTCGTCCCTCAGCACATCCTACACAGCAGCAAACATTACACGGAGTTATTGAGATGTTACTTTGATTTCGAATAACATGTTCAATCAAAACAGGAAACATGAATGTTAAAAACATATTTTGGTGATGTAACAAGCGGGTATCTGCAGCGCCTCCCCTTCATCGGCTACATTGTTCTGCTGTATGTGCTCTTTTTCGCCCTGATGCTGGCCGGGGCAGCCAGCCTGGGGCTTGCCGAAAACCTGATCGGGGGGGATCTTCAGGAGACACAGGCGATGCTGCAGAAAAAATTAGGGATCCCGGTGGTTATTACTATCGCTGTCTCTCTTTTCCTCTTTATTTTCGCCACTCTGAACCTGAAAGCCAAGCGTATCCGCGATATGGGACTGCCCGGATGGTGGACGCTGCTTGCCGTGTGGATCATCTCCGTTATCATTCTTGTTATTGTCAACGTTGTTGCCGGATCGGATCCTGTACTATCCAAGACAATCTCCAGCGCCATGTCGGCTATTGGAGTTCTTGCACTGATCTTTATCCCCAGCGACACCTTTTCCGGCAACAACGGTTAAGAAGCCTGCGAACAGCTGGTTTCCACATTACAAAATTTTCACACATCATTACAATCACCGCGTCAACTGATTGAATACACCCCGCCGTCAATAAAGCGGGATTGCTCTGCCCCTCTCCCGCCGGGAGACGCCTACATGGACGTAGGTGGTAGAGCAACGCAGGAGCAGTTTGCCGAGGGTTGGGGTGAGGGGCAAAATATGATCGTTACTTTTTCACCCCTGTGACCACATTTTTGTTCGGCCGCATGTGATGAATCTTCTCCTTGACCCAGCAGGCTTCAAGGTCCTTGTGGTAATCAAATCCCTTGCAGCGTGACTCGCGGCTGCACCAGGCGGCGCAATCTTCCACACTGGTGGCAAAATCTTTGTAATAGTCACCACCGCGTCTTTCGGAGCCTGCATCGACAGCATAACCATCAATCCTGATCGTTGCTGTCTCCGCAGCGGCTTGTGATCTGTCACAGCTTCCTTCAGCAAGGAAACGCCCCGCGACCCAGCCTTTAGTTCCCTGATACTCGATATGACACCAGCGGGGATGGTCTCTTTTCGCTGCCGCCTGCTCCCGCTTTGAGAGATTTGTGAACTCCTCCATGGTGAGCCCACCTTTGCAGCCAAGATTTCTGACGCACTCCGCTCCCGGCGGGATCTCCCCTACTTTATGGGCATGCGGATCAGCATGACTGCGTATGTTCAATACGTCATTACCGGCAACACCATGCACGCGGTAGTAGTCAGGGCCGTCTGCATCTGCATGGACAAAGCCGGCAGCTGTGATCAGCAGGGGAAAAATTAGTTTTAAGGTTGTTTTCATGGCCATGTCTCAATGGGGTGGTTTTAGGGGGGAAGTTTTAGGTTTTCCTAAAACCTATCCTATTTCATCTGCAGCCACCAGGGTTTGTCGAAAGCCTGCTTCTCCTCCTCGCTCCCCTGCTTGAAGAAAGAGTGCTTGCTGTCGGTGACATAATATTCCCAGTAAGGCGCTTCGAAACTCTTTTCAAGAATCCGGAATACTCCCTTTTGCTGCTGCTCTTTCAGATAGTCATGAATGGCATCGAGGGGTTCAGGACCGCTCTGTTGAAAAATGATGCGCCCACCGTATTGCTGATAGAGCGCCTTGTTGATCAACCATTGTTCGATAAACGCCTTGGCAACAAACTGTTTGTCCTTAAGGGCGGCTTCCGGATCCTGTTTGCTCTCGCTATCCTCCTGAAGATCAAATTTGTGGAGAGTCTCCAGGGTATCGAGTTCTGATTGAAGCTGCTTTGTTTGTTCTGCCGATATGGATCCAGCTTTAATCCGCTTAATCTGCTGCTGAATCTCTGCCCTTCTTGCATCATTTTTTTTACGGTCATCACGGGTGAACTGATCCATCGTGGCAATATAGAGATCGACACCCTCACGGGTCGCTTCTATTTTATTCTTCTGCGCATAATCCAGAATGAGTTTTTGGTTGATGACATACTGCATCTCCTCAGAATTCTTAGTCCTGATTTGCATACCAAGCACCTCGGCGACTACGGGGTCATCCGGGTTGCCGTAACTCTCCTCGGCATGCGTGTGTGCGGCTGATACAGATAGCGTCAGTGCGATACAGCCCCTGTAGAATAAATTTCGCATAATAGGCTCCCCTTTCGAATATGCATAGCGTGAGAGTATAACTCAGTGATCTGTTTCCAGTAACAGCTGCATCATCAGGCTCACCGTATGCCAGTGCGGCTTGCATCCGGGATGCTGGCGAAAACATATCCCGCCATCAGCTCCAACCAGCGACCTGAGCCACTCCAGATACTGCTGTTCGTGCGCAGCCGGTGCGCCTGTCCAGCGTAAAAAGATCAGGGTTTCAGCAACACCATCGACAAACTGCCCTCGCCGGAATCTCGGCAGCAGTTGTTGAATTCTGTTCCTGGCCCTGTGCAGCGCCTCTTCTTCAGCATCACAAAAATGCAACGCCAGCAATGCATGCGACGTCAGGTAGTACCAGGGCTCTCCATTTTCTCGCACAAATGCGCCATCCTGCCGCTGCCTCTTCAGCAGCCGCTGCAATCCCGTTTGAATAAATTCCTGATCATGCCGCTGCGAAAATCCACAGGAAAAGATCAAAGAGTTGGCAACATCGAGGAGACGCTCTGTTGTTTGGCATCCTGCAAGTTGCTGCTCGCTTGGGGAGAGATCAATATCGGCATGCACACGCCTTAAAAATCCGTTGATCAGATGCAGGTCCACCAGGGCGCCGCACTGCCAGCGTCTGTTTTTCCACTGCTCAAGCTGTTGCCTTAATCGAAAAACGACCTTGCGGGAATCCGGGTGACTGGTGGTGAGAACATCTGTCACCAGCGGCATGCTGAATGACGCGACCAGGTTCAGGTCAGGATACGGCGCAGCGAGTTCTGCTGTCAGCCGCGACAGCATCCATTGACGCAGCGACTCTCTCTCTGCGGATGCCATCACAGGAGAAACTAGAAAGAGAATCAAGATGCTC
>JAIVTC010000150.1:0-2695 GCA_048629055.1 Candidatus Bathyarchaeota archaeon | reverse complement strand
CCCGCGGTCTGGTCGAACTGGGTCTGCTCAAGGGGCAAACAGCTGCGCTGATAAAAAAGAAGGCGTATGAAAAGTTCTATATGCACAAGACCGGCCACTGGTTGGGGATGGATGTCCATGATGTGGGTGACTACAAGATCGATGGAGAGTGGCGCATACTCGAACCGGGGATGGTGTTGACCGTAGAGCCGGGGCTTTACATTCCCAGGGGAATAAAAGGTGTGCATAAAAAATGGCAAGGCATCGGCATCCGCATCGAAGACGATGTGCTGGTGACGAAGGAGGGGCATGATGTCCTCTCCAAAGACGTCCCCAAGACACCGCATGAGATAGAAGCTTTGATGAATAAATAATTTTTTCCACAGATGAACACAGATACACACAGATAAAAGGACAATACTAATTTGTAAGAATCTAAGTTCAGGAACAGGGAGGGTTCGATGCAATTAAATGAAATAACACACAAGATTATTGGTTGTGCTTATGAAGTTGCCAATCAGTTAGGCGTAGGATTTCTGGAAAAAGTGTATGAAAATGCATTGTGTATTGAGCTGAGTAAGCAAGGGCTAATTGCGCAGCAGCAGAAAATCATCGATGTGTATTACAAAGAAATCCTCGTCGGTGAATATGTGGCGGATTTACTAGTCGAAGATCTTGTCATTGTCGAGTTGAAAGCGCTCGAGAAACTGAAAGGGATACATCAGGCCCAATTGATGAATTATTTGAAAGCAACTAACAACAGATATGGATTGTTGATTAATTTTGGTAATCCCAGGGTGGAAATGAAAAGGATAGTGCATGGTTATTGAGGGTTTTGTGGATGGATTTTTTCCACGGATGGACGCAGATGAACACAGATATATGGGCTTTTTTGAGTCTCTGTAACCATTTCAAAACCTTTACTCAATATAATTACTCTCTTTTAATCTGTGTGTATCTGTGTTCATCTGTGGAGAATATTTTTTCTTTGGCCTAGACTGAGTGAAGAGTAAATGAGATGTGCTGATGAGTGATTTCGACATAGTGATTGCCGGTGGGGGGCTTGCCGGGAGTACGCTGGCCTGTGCTTTGGCAAACAGCGGTGCGCGCATTGCCATTATCGAGAGCGTCGAGGCGTCAGCCGATCACCAGCCCAGTTTTGATGACCGCGCCATTGCGCTGGCCTATGGCAGTCAGCGCATCTTCGAGGGTATCGGGCTGTGGGATTCGATAGCGCCGGGCGCCACCGCAATCAGGAAGATTCATGTCTCTGAACGCGGCGGTTTTGGTTTCACCCATCTCGATGCCGCCGAAGAGCAGGTTCCTGCACTTGGTTATGTCGCCCTGGCGCGGGAGTTGGGCAGTGCGATCATGCAGCAGCTTGAGAACAGCAGTGTCACCCGCATCTCTCCCGCCACGGTGGTGCGTTTTTCGCAAACGGATGACCTGCTCAGCGTGGATGTCGAGTCCGATGGCTGTCAGCAGCAGCTCACGACGCGTCTGCTGGTTGCAGCAGACGGCGGGCAGTCGCTGATTCGTCAGCAGCTCGATATCAAAACCCGTCAATGGGAGTATGGGCAGACAGCCATAGTGACGAATGTCACGCCGGGCATTGCGCATCACAACATCGCCTATGAGCGTTTCACCCCCAACGGTCCGCTGGCGCTGCTGCCAATGACAGAGAACCGTTTCGGCGTGGTGCTGACGATCAACAGTGAAGCCTGTGACGAGGTGATGGCACTCGATGACAACGCCTTTATCGCCTTGCTGCAGCAGCGCATTGGTTTTCGCTGCGGGCGCTTCAGCCGTATCGGCAAGCGCGTCTCCTACCCGCTGACACTGATGACTGCCAATGAACTGGTGCGCCCGCGCATCGCTTTGATAGGCAATGCAGGTCATGCGCTGCACCCTATTTCGGGGCAGGGCTTCAATCTTGGCCTGCGTGATATTGCGGTGCTTGCCGATCTGATCGCAAACGCACACAGGCGGCAGCAGGATCCGGGGTCAGAGCAACTGCTGCAGCAGTACCAGAAGCAGCGTCTGCCGGATCAGCATCAGGTCGCACTGTTGACGGACGGCCTGGTGCGTCTGTTTGGCAATCCGTTGAGAGGCCTCTCCATGGGACGCAATCTCGGTATGCTGGCTGCAGACCTGCTGCCCGGAGTACGTCACCGTATTGCCCGTCATGCGATGGGACTCGGCGGTATCCAGTCACGCCTGGCAAGAGGCTTACCCCTTGAGTAATCCTCGAGTAAGGAACATCTTTAAAAGTATCAAATTTTAATCATAGTTCTCGCAAAGACGCTAAGCCCGCCAAGAAGAACCCTTTGCGCTCTTGGCGTCTTGGCGAGAGAATAAAAGACTCTCATCCTTTAGTTTAAGGCTGGGTCTCGCTAGGTAATGAATGATATGAATAGCAGTAACAATTGTCACGACGTCATTATCGTCGGTGCGGGGATGGTTGGCGCCGCAGTTGCCTGCGGACTGGCTGAGGCGGGCCTTGATATTGCCGTGATCGAGCAGCATGAACCACAGCGCGAATGGCCTGCTGAGGAGATCGATTTGCGTGTCTCCGCCATCAACCGGGGGTCGCAGCAACTGCTGGAGAATCTTGGCGCCTGGTCATCCATCGTGCGGCGCGGTGTTCAGCCCTACAGAGAGATGCGCGTATGGGATAACCTCGATATGGGGGATATCCATTTTGACAGCGCAGCCA
>JAIVTC010000149.1:0-2098 GCA_048629055.1 Candidatus Bathyarchaeota archaeon | reverse complement strand
GTCGTCATCTTGCTCTTCCGTGAATTTCAATTGGTATTCAGGCATTTCTATCCTCGCTGAACGCGATTCGGTTATCATTCTTCAAACAAACAAAGGTGATGTCATGCAAAAAAAATCAAAAAAAGTCAAAAAACGCCCCGGTAAAGTGATTCATAGCGCCGTATCCAGGCATGCGATAGAGAAGGCCAAAGAGATCCGCGCCCGCTATGGTCCTGACATCGATTACCCCACGGTGCTGCGCATGCTCGAGGACAGAAAATCTATTCGCTATCCGGTCGAGATCCGCTTCGTCACCGATGGCATCGAACCCGGCATGTTCGCCATTACAGAACCCGTCTCGAAAAATCCGGATGATGGCTACGTTATTTCGCTGCATCAGCGCTTCGAGGATCAAACTGATGTCCTGCCGGCTCTGATCCTCTACCAGTCGGTGCTGGTCAACTATGGTGACCTGGCGACAGCGGACGATGCCGAGCTTTTCGGTTCCACTCTCCTGGGTGTGGAGCGTGACGTCTACTACGAGCAGATCATCGCACTGACGGATGCACTTTGGGCCGACTGACCAGTTTACTGCAATTCCTTATTCCGGCAGTCCGGCAAGCCATTCGGCGACGGTGGCCATCTCTTCGTCGTTGATCAGATGCATCACGTTTTTCATCGCCACGGCGTTGGCATTGTTGCGCGCACCGCTCTTGATGTCCTTCATCTGTTCCAGCATGTAGGGCGCGTTCTGCCCCGCGATCTTCGGATACTCGGACATCACCGGCACCCTGCCTTCGTCGCCATGACAGGCGATGCAGGTCCGTTCTGTATACAGACCGGCGCCATCGAGCGCCTGCGCCTGATTGGTCAGCAATAAAATTGTGATCACCCCAATGGATGTAGTCACTCTCTGAAAAATCGTCATTGCGTTAACCTCCTATGCCTTGCATGCCTTGTGCATGGCGACGGTGCCGCCGAGCAATGAATGGCCGCGGACATCGTAAAAGCCCAGATCCTTAAGCAGACGGGAGAGCTCCTCAGTTGAGTAGAAGAGACGGATGGCATCGACGAAATAGTCGCAGCAGGCGACGGCATCGGGTCCGGATCGGATGGCCCAGGAGATCGTCTTGAGGCAGCCTTTCAGATAGAGGCAGTAGGCATCCTCGATGAATTTGTTGGATGGCCGCAGCATATCGAAATGGTAAAAATTTCCGCCTGGTTTCAGAACCCGGTTGATCTCGGTGAAGACATCGATAACCCGCAGGTGGCGTGTCGCATACTGCAGGGTCACGACATCAAAGTGGTTGTCAGGGAAGGGTAGCTGGTGTACATCACAGATGCGCCCCTTGATATCGAAACCCTGCCGCACGGCCCGCTGCTTGCCGACTTGCTGCATGGCGTCGCTGCGATCGACTGCATAGAGATCGAGCTCAGGCTGCTTTTTCAACAACTCGATGCCGACGACATTGGTTCCGGCGCAGACATCGAGCACCCGCTGTCCCGGCTCCACATCGATGGTGGCGATAAAACGCCGGCGCAGACTCTTCAGCAACCCCAGGCTGGCATAGTCATTGGCTCTGTCGTAGGCGGCCGCAACATCTGCAAACACCGCATTGATCTGGGATTCCCAGATGGCATCGAAAGCCTCTTGCCGGGCGTATTCTTTTTGTTGAAAACTCGTCATCGTGTATCTCCTTAGGGATGAGGCAGAAATTAAAGTACCAAGATGTGTAGAATTTTTGTTCGTGATTTTAGTTGCCACGCCGGGCGCATAGTGAACTATGTAACCACAGTGGCGGCGAAAAGCACGGACAAAAAGGCAAGCGAGATTGGTATTTTAATAAATGCCTCATCCCTTAATGCTCCTTGCTGTGCAGTTCGCGTTCGTGCAGAGCGTTGGTCATGCCCTTCGGCAGTATCGGCGCAGGCTCCGGATCAAGCTGGGCGAAACCCGAGTTTCTCTCCCCCTGCTGCACGTCGTGTGGATTGTGGCATTCGGTGCAGACCCACCAGCGCTTTTTTCCGCCTTTGTTCCACATGCCGATGCGCTTGCCATGGATTCCGTTTCGCCAGGAGCGATAGACCTGCCCGTGGCACTTTCCGCACACTTTCTGCG
>JAIVTC010000148.1:0-2199 GCA_048629055.1 Candidatus Bathyarchaeota archaeon | reverse complement strand
GTAAAGCGGCAAACGTCTTTCTAATTCTTGCTCTGCTTACAGCTTTCCTCGCGCCGACTGGGGCAGCCTTCGCCCAGGATGGTGGACCTGAAGATCCAGCTATTGGTGCAGCAGGCAAGATGCTGCAGATATTCATCTCGCTTGGAAAACTGTTCATCAACATCGCCTATGGATTCATGTTCCTGATTTTCGCCGTGGGATCTGTCAAGTCCGGTCTAGGCGCTCAAGCAGCACAGCAGTTTGGTGCCACTGGCAGGGTATCTCTTGAACTCATGAATCTCGCCGGCGGCGTGGTCATTTTCATCTTCGGCTTGATGACGTTGCCTCTCGTCAACATGATCATACGGTCTGTTTCAGAACAATTCGTTGCTGGAGGTGGGTGGGATTTCACCATCGAGATACCTGTTCCAATCCCCGGCGGGGACGGGTAAGAGACAGGCGGTTGGGTTTGTCGTTCAAGGCGAGGATGAGAAAGATCTGCAGCTTGATGATTCCAGCCATCTTGACGCTGGTGGCGCTTTCTAATGTGGGTGCGCAATCAGCGAGCGCGCGCTCTGCCCACCCACCAAACAGTCTTACACAGCCTTCAATGCAGATCGTCCCCACCCCCACACCCACTCCTGAAACAGATAGGGGTGACGATCAAGACGACGAAACGGAGAGCACGAGCGAGACCATCTGGCAGACCATCATCCAGACGATCGTGTTCCCATTCGAAAAGCTGGCAGAGGGCGTACGAAACGCCTTGGCCGAACTCTTCAGCCGCACGGTCGAGGCTGCAATGGAACCCATGAAGGATGCGTTAGACATGGCAGTGGCCTGGCTATACCCGCAAGACATGCTGAAGGACATCCGCTGGAAAGCCTGGGGCGCAATGGCCAAAGTGGCAGCGGCCTTGATGCCCCTGGCACTCATGATCACCGTGGGATCAGCCATGCGGGAGGGCGTAACCTCCATCACAGGATACGGCAACGCGCGTGAGGCCTTGCTGAACTGGCTGATTGGCGTAGGTGCTGCCGCGGCAAGCTACTTCTTGATCGAAATGGCCATCGACCTTTCCGGCGCATCGTCGAGCGCGATCCGCGCCTCACTGGGTCAAGTCATCGCTGATGAGTGGAATCTGGGCGACCAGCTCCTCGGAAACATCATCAATCTCTGGGCATTGCAAAGTGCTGGCCCGTTAATGCAGCTCTTCCTGGGCTTCTTCTCCCTGATCACTATGATCGTCGTGGTAAGCAGCATCATCATGGCCTTATTGGCACGTGAGGTCATCCTGCTGCTTCTCGTCGCGGTATCGCCGGTGATTTTCATCATTGGGTCGATGCGGCCATTGCGGTGGTTGTGCAGTCTTTGGACCCAGGCTATGGTCGTATCCCTCTTGCTTGGTCCCGTAAACTTCATGCTTCTCGCCATCTTTGCCCTCATCGCAGCCAAGGCGAACACCTTCAGTAGTGGTCTGGGAGGTGCAATCCTTGGGATGCTGATCGGGATCGGTGTGATTTCGGTGTTGATCGGGTTGAACAGCGTTGTCGGAAAGCTGGTGTACGGCGCAGCCATCGAGATCGCCCAGAAAGCCTGGCGGAGCACCATGGGCATCCTGCAACTCGGCGCAGTCGCCGCCGGGTTCGTTGTCGCTCCAGCTGCTGCAGGTCTCCTTGGGGGCACGGGCGGAGCGGCTGCTGGATCGATGGCTGCTGGCAGTCCACTTGGCGGAGGAACAGCTGGGGGATCGTTATCAGCAACATCGACCCTTGGCGGAACACCGTCTGGCTTAACCGCAAGCAGTGGTCTCTCAACTGCGGCAGGGAGTTTCGGAAAAACGAGGGCGGTCTCCAACCTGACCAGCGCCATCGGCGATGCCATGGCCAGCTCACGAAATCCTCTCGTGCGAGGGTTCGGTCAAGGGATACGGCTGGGAAATGGAGCCAATAATCTCAGGTCCAATCGGGCAAACCTGCCTCTTCCCCCAACCGACGGATCAGTCGATATCGCTCAAGGATTATCCTCTGCCAGTGAAGAAATGGTCAACCGATTCGCCTCGAGCGAAACCACAGCCATGGCGAAGTTCGGCCTTCCGCAAGTTCAAGCCAGGGGGATCGTCGATGAAGGATTGCATGTCAGTAAGAACGCCTTCGCGGCCATGGATAAGCTCGGGATGGATAAAGGAGTGGTACTCAGGGATCTCGGATACTACCGCGG
>JAIVTC010000147.1:0-7012 GCA_048629055.1 Candidatus Bathyarchaeota archaeon | reverse complement strand
TCAATGCGATCCAGACCGCCGTCATCAAAGGCGTCCAGCATCACTTTGACTGTACCAATCAGGTCTTCCAGTTTTGCTTCGTCGCCAAGATGCACCGCCTGCCCCAGAATCTCTCCACCAAAACGCGCAAAAAACGCCTGCGCCTTCGTTCCAATGGTACAGAAGGAGACTTCGACGCCTTTGTCATGCTGCTCCCTGACCTCGGCAATCAGCTTGCGAAACAGGTTACTGTTGAGTCCGCCGCAAAGCCCGCGATCCGACGAGATGATGATATAGCCGATACTTTTAATCTCGCGATCGATGGTGTAATGGTGCCTGTATTCCGGATGCGCCTGGGAGAGATGCGAAATCACCTGGCGCATCTTGTCAGCATAGGGACGCGCACGCCCCATACGATCCTGCGCCTTGCGCATCTTGGATGCGGCGACCATCTCCATCGCGCTGGTGATCTTGCGCGTGCTCGTGATCGATGCAATCTGCGTGCGTATCTCTTTTCCGACAGCCATGCTCTATCTCCGCCACCCTCTACCAGGTATGGTTTTCCTTGAAGGACTTCAGCGCATCATGCAGCGCGTTTTCAATCTCGTCATTGTAATCCGCTTCGCTGTTGATTTTATCCATCAACTCTTTCTGATCTGCATTGAGATAGCCGATCAACGCATGCTCAAAATCCACCACCTTGTCGGTTTCGACATCATCCAGGTAGCCTTCATTTGCAGCAAACAGTGAAGCCGCCATCTGTGCGACGGACATCGGCTGATACTGCCCCTGCTTCATCAACTCGGTGACGCGTTTGCCACGCTCCAGTTGCTTTCTGGTGGCGTCATCGAGGTCAGAGGCAAACTGGGAGAATGCGGCCAGTTCACGGTACTGCGCCAGCGCCAGACGAATTCCACCGCCAAGCTTCTTGATGATCTTTGTCTGCGCAGCGCCGCCAACCCGGGATACCGACAGGCCGGCATTGATGGCAGGCCGGATCCCGGCGTTAAACAGATCCGTCTCGAGAAAGATCTGACCATCCGTGATGGAAATAACGTTGGTCGGCACGAATGCCGAGACATCGCCCGCCTGGGTTTCAATAATCGGCAATGCCGTCAAAGAACCCGTCCTGCCGGTCACTTTACCATTGGTATGTTGTTCCACGAAGGCCTCATTGACCCGCGCAGAACGCTCGAGAAGACGCGAGTGCAGATAGAAGACGTCGCCCGGATAGGCTTCCCGCCCCGGTGGCCGGCGCAGCAGCAGGGAGACCTGGCGATAGGCCCACGCCTGCTTGGTGAGGTCATCATAGATAATCAGCGCATCTTCACCACGATCACGAAAATACTCTCCAAGCGAACAACCGGCATAGGGCGCCAGGAACTGCATCGCCGGCGAGTCACCCGCAGATGCGGCAACGATAATCGTATTTTCCAGGGCGCCATGCTCATCGAGTTTGCGCATCACCTGGGCAATAGAGGAGGCTTTCTGACCGATCGCCACGTAGATACACTTAACGCCTGTATCCTTCTGATTGATAATCGCATCAACTGCGAGGGCGGTTTTTCCTGTCTGGCGGTCACCGATGATCAACTCACGCTGACCACGTCCGATTGGCACCATCGCGTCGATCGCCTTGATGCCCGTCTGCACCGGCTGGTCAACGGATTTACGTTCGATGACGCCCGGCGCAACTTTTTCCAGCGGCGACATTTCGCTGCTGTCGATATCGCCTTTGCCGTCAATCGGGTTGCCCAGTGTATCGATGACACGCCCCAGCATGGCATCGCCGACCGGAATCTCAAGCACACGCCCGGTGCATTTGACCGTGTCTCCTTCGCTGAGATGCTTGTATTCGCCCAGAGCCACTGCGCCGACAGAGTCGCGCTCGAGGTTCAGCGCCAGCCCGTAGGTATTGCCGGGAAACTCCAGCATCTCATAAGACATAACATCGGCAAGCCCGTGAATTCGGACAATACCGTCGGCAACACCAACAATGGTGCCTACGTTGCGGGCTTCGACAGAGGTATCAAAATTCTCGATACGCTGTTTAATGAGCTCACTAATTTCAGATGGGTTGAGTTGCATATGGCTTCTCGCTTAATTTTCCAATTCGTTTGCAAGCTTGGTCAGCTGCCCCTGCACGGAACTGTCTATGACAAGGTCCCCTGCGCGGATCACGACGCCGCCGATCAATGCCGGCTCCTGACTGCTTGTGATCCTGATCTCACGTCCAAGCTTGTTCTTTAATACTGCTGCTATCGACTGCTGCTGTGCCTCGTCAAGCGGGAATGCGGTGGCGACATCGACATCGAGAACCCCCCTCTCCCTGTTTTTCAGTGACTCATAGCGCCGCGCAATCTCGGAGGCAATTTGCAGACGGCCGTTCTCCGCCAGCAGGCGCACCAGGTTTTGCTCTTCACTCGTCAGCTTGTCACCGCCAATGCCGATGATCAGTTCGGCTATTTGCGATTTGACTTGAGCGGGCTCATTGACCAGTCGCTGCATGGTGCCGTCCTGCATCAGCGACACGACAAAATCGAGCATCTCCGACCACTGATCCAGCGTGCCATCCTCTTTGGCAAGGACAAACACGGCTTCAGCATAGGGTCGAGCGATGGTAGTTGCTTCCTGGGCCATGATTGAACCTACAACTGCTTCGCAAGCGCATCGATGATTTCACGGTGCGCATCGGCATCGACCTCGCGGCGAAGGATTTTCTCTGCGCCGGCAACCGCAAGTTTTGCAACCTGTCCGCGCAACGCTTCCCTCGCCCGATTGCTCTCCTGCTCAATCTCGGACCTTGCCGTCGTCAAGATATGCTCACCCTCTGTACGGGCATTTTCCTTGGCTTCGTCGATGATTTCCGCTGCGCGTTTCTGCGCCAGATTAACGATCTCCGCAGCCTGCTTCTTGCCTTTGCGAATCCGCTTGGCAGCGCGATTTTTCGCCCGCTGCTGGTCGTGAAGACCGCGTTCTCCAGCCGCCAGACCTTCGGCGATTTTTTCTTTGCGCTCTTCCAGAGCTGCAATGATCGGCGTCCACACATACTTCTTCGTAAACCACACGAAGACGATAAAAGCCAGCAACTGTCCAATCAGGGTCAGATTGATATTCATACTGTTTCCCCCTTAATTCCCGGGATTAAGATCACGTCTCAGGGAAAATCTATCCTGCAACGGCAAACAGAACATACATTGCCAGACCAACAGCGATCATCGGTACGGCATCAACAAGGCCCATCACGATAAAAAACTGGGTGCGCAGCATCGGAATCAACTCAGGCTGACGGGCAGCGCCCTCGAGAAAACGCGCGCCGAGGATGCCGATACCTACGGCAGCGCCCAGAGCTCCCAGGCCCATCATCAACGCGCCTGCAATATAAAGTAGTCCAGATTCCATATTTATCTCCAGTCAGGAAGTAAAAAATAACAAATTCAAAAAAACCAGCCGTACAACAGTAACGGCAATCAATGCTCGTTGTGCGCCATATCCATATAGACAATAGTCAGGGTCATAAAGATGAACGCCTGCAGGGTAATAATCAGGATATGAAAAACCGCCCACACAAACTGCAATCCGCCGGCAAACAGTCCCATGCCGATACCGGCGCTGTACATGATCGCAATCAGAATAAAGATCATCTCGCCCGCGTACATGTTGCCGAACAGACGCAGTGACAGTGAGATCGGCTTGGCGATCAGTGAAACGAATTCGAGCAGAAAGTTGATCGGGATGAACAACAATTTAAGCAAGGGGTTTTTCGACTCAAAAGGCTGCAGTGTCAGCTCGCCCAAAAAGCCGCCGACGCCCTTGATTTTGATCGAGTAGTAGAGCGTCAGGATGAAGACGCCGATCGCCATGCCAAATGTTGCATTCGGGTCAGTCGTCGCGACCACCTTCATATAGTGAATCCCCATCATCCGGGCCAACAGGGGAATGACATCCACCGGCACCAGGTCCATCAGGTTCATGAGAAAGATCCACACGAAGATGGTCATCGCAAGCGGCGCCACCAGGTCATTCTTGCCCGAGAAGGAGCCACGCACACTGTCGTTGATAAATTCAACAATCCACTCGACAAAGTTCTGCATTCCCGAGGGAACGCCGGTGGTTGCAGTTTTAGCGGCGCGGGAGAAGAGAAACACAAACAGTGCGCCGAGCAGCAGCGACCAGAACATGGTATCGACATGAATCGCCCAAAAGCCCATCTCTTCGATGGTATCGGCCGATGCAAAGCCCCAGTGTCCGTCAGCATGACGGCCAAAGGTCAGGTTGGTCAGGTGATGCTTGATATATTCGCTTGAAGTGATCGTCTCTGTTGACATCTCTTTCTCTTGTTATCTCTTTAGGGTTGATCTGAGCGTTTTCTTTGCCCATCCCCCGATCCCTCATTCCATCGATGCATTCAGGGAATATCTAGTAATCCTTGAGTGACCGACATCTTTACAAATGAGTCAAATTTCAATAGTGACTCTCGCAAAGCTTCCGCTCCTGCTCACGCCCCTGACCTACCTCCATGTAGGCCAAGACGCTACGCTCGCAAAGAAAAACCTTTGCGGCCTTTGCGTCTTGGCGAGAGAAAATGTTCACTTCCATGCCTCGTTAGTCTGAGACCTGGTCTCGCTAGCCTGTTATTTATTCGCTATCAGCATCAGGCTGCCTGTAGAGAGATGAATCAGCAGGTAGGCGCCCAGCATGGCGACGATACTGAGTGGTTTCAACCACAGGATCACCACCATAAAAAAAACTATCGTCAATGTCAGCCGTACAAGCTCTGCAGCATAAAAACGGCCCATCAAAGCTGCTGCCTCAGATGCCTTGTAGCGCCTGAATACCAGCAGTGCCGCTGCGCCATTTGCAGCAGTTGCCGCAACTCCTCCGGCGAGCGTAGAAATCGCATATTCATGACCTGGCAACACCATCACCAGTGCCAGCAGCAGCGACAACCCCAACTGTATCAAAACAAGCCGCCAAACAGCGTTCAGAGAAAAACTTTGCACCTGGATGCTATGTTACAAACTGAAAACAGCAAGAGTATAAGGGAGCACTATAATCAGGTCAACCAAACGCTCAACATAATGCGTTCCTCTTGAGGGATGTCAATGCAGCGCAAAGGATACGATTATGATCCTGGCAGTGCGCGCAAAGCGCGGCAATCTCCTTTAATTGATATGCTCCAGGATCCCGTCCAGCTCTTCCAGCGAATTGTAGTTGATGACCAGCCTGCCTTTTCCTTTCGCGCCGGATTGCAACTTGACAATAGCGCCCAGTTTTTCACTCAACTGCTGTTCCAGCGAGCGAATATTCGGGTCGACACTCTTCTCTGTTGCAGGCACGGGCTTTGCATCAAGCCCCTGCAGACGCCGCACCAGCTTTTCTGTTTCGCGCACGGAGAGTCCGGAGCGCACGACTTTGGCTGCTGCTTCAGACTGCAGCGCACCTTTCAAACCCAGAATGGCGCGTGCATGCCCCATCTCCAGCTTACCCTGTTCCAGCAGCTGCTTGGCATCCGTCTCCAGCTCCATCAAACGCAGCAGATTAGTCACTGTTGTACGCGACTTGCCGACAGCCTGTGCAATTTGCTGATGGGTCAGTGAAAACTCGTCGAGTAGTCGCTGCAGCGCACCAGCCTCTTCGAGTGGATTCAAGTCATCGCGCTGAATATTTTCGATCAGCGCCATCGCCATGGCTGACTGGTCATCAGCATCGCGAATCACCACCGGAATCTCATCCAGCCCGGCCAGCTGGGCCGCTCGCCAGCGACGCTCTCCTGCAATAATCTCGTAGTGATCGTTGACAGGACGCACAACGATAGGCTGGATAACCCCCTGCGCTGTTATTGAGTCGGCCAACTCACGGAGCTTCTCTTCATCAAAGTTCCTGCGTGGCTGATAGCGACCGCGCCGGATCAAATCAATACCGAGTTGGTGCTGGCCAGCAGTCGCAGTTGTCGCTGATCCGGCAGAGGCATCAGCTTCAGAAACGGTCCTGCTCTCATTTTCAGAGGCCGCCTTCACTGTGGAAGAGATTTCGGATTTTGTTTTAGTGGTATCAGGGGTTGTGGATGCCACACCAAGAAGTGCGTCCAGTCCCCGCCCCAATCCGCGTCGTTTTACACTGCTCATACGATCAAACTCATCTGTCAATTATTACTCGGGGATGCCCTTATGCACAGCTCGGCCTCGAGCCTTCTCCGGGAAAAACACCCGCTGCATCCCTATCCCCGGAGGGGCTCTTTTCCATGTCTTCTCAGGATTTCACCGGCAAGCACTGAATAAGCTGCTGCGCCCCGCGAAGACCTGTCATAACGCATTATAGGCATTCCATGGCTTGGCGCCTCTGCGAGACGCACATTACGCGGAATCACGGTGCGATATACTTTATCGCCAAAATGCTCGAGGAGCTGCGCCGAGACATCCACACCCAGGCGATTGCGCGTATCATGCATCGTTCGCAGCAAGCCATCAACCTCGAGCTGCGGATTGCGGCTGATCCTGATCTGATCAATTGTCTGCAACAGGGACGACAACCCCTCCAACGCATAATACTCTGTTTGCAATGGCACCAGCACCCGGTCGGCGGCAACCATCGCATTCAGCGTCAGCATATTCAGCGACGGCGGGCAGTCGATGAGGATGTAGTCATAGCGGGCACGTGCTTCCTGCAGAGCTGCATGCAGGCGCTTTTCGCGCAACGGATCCTCCATCAGGCCGACTTCTGCAGCCGTCAGATCACTGTTTGCCGGCACGATGTCAATACCTGCATCGGTATGAACAATCACATCCGCCAGCGGCGGCTGGCTCAACAGCAAGTCACAACAGGAGAGCTCCAGGCCATCCTTGTCTACGCCAACACCGGTGGTCGCATTGCCCTGCGGATCCATATCGACAAGCAGCACCCGCTGGCCTTCGTCAAACAGAGCCGTCGCAAGATTGACCGATGTTGTGGTCTTGCCCACACCGCCCTTTTGATTGGCGACAGCAAGAATTATTGCCATGCTATTTTCCTAAAGAGATGTTTTATCATTAAC
>JAIVTC010000146.1:0-11379 GCA_048629055.1 Candidatus Bathyarchaeota archaeon | reverse complement strand
ATATCGGGAAAGTGCAGTTTGGTGCTCGTAAAGTCGTGCAATAAAACCTCACTCTCCTCTTTATCCACCTCGGTCTTCACCTTGAAATAGAGGGCGCCATAATAAAACTCACCACTCCCTTCAAACTGGACAGAGACCGCCGCCCTTGCAGTCAGCGTTGTGTGGTCAATCCACTCCTCCAGCTGGGGCTGGTAGATGACCGCCTCCCCGGCTTGGTCCCGATACTCCCTTGGCCACTCAAGCACCTCTATGTCTGATGCTGTTCCCGGCGCTCTCTCCTGCACGAGCGTGATCTGCGTCTGCACGCCCTCCTCCGCCACCAGTGCAGTACAGCCGAAAAAAATATAAACAGCGAAGAGTGGTATGTAGATGTGTTTCATAGAATTTCTCTCAAGTGATTCGGGGCTGATATCTTTTCTGTTATCTTTTAGGAACAGTAATTTGCTTTCAGGTTTTAGAAAATCGCACATAATGCGGACAAGATCAAGTCTCAGCCGGGCATTCAGACAATGCTGTTCACCGCCGCCCGGATATTTGCCTTTATGATTTTAGGGATGAGGCAGAAATTAAAGTACCAGGATGCGCAGGATTTTTGTTTGTGGTTTTTGTTTGCCACGTCGGGCGCATAGTGAACTATGTAACCAGAGTGGCGGCGAAAAGCACGGACAAAAAGGCAAGCGAGATTGGTATTTTAATAAATGCCTCATCTCTTACTGGATCAACTCTGTCATTCAAAGTGTAACGCCGCCTTGTAAATCAGGTGTGAATTATTACCGCTTACATAAGGTTGATTGAGCAGTTACAATTTCAGCCTCTACATGGTGTTCGAAAACCAGTCATGGCGACTTCAATGAGAAATGCACTGCGTCCTCGATGTCGAGTCATGTTTTCTATCTACTCTCAACTGAACACTTCATCAAATTAGCGGTCTTTTTTAGATGACAAATTATCTTCTGGGCTGGATTCTGCTGCTCTCCTGGGTCATACAACCTGTTCAGGCGCTGGATTACTCGCTTCCTGATATGGGAGACTCATCGGGCGCCTATCTTGACTCGCACCTCGAAAAAAAGCTCGGGGATGCTTTCATGCGCTACGTTCGGGCCAGTAGCGAAGTGATCGACGACCCGCTGCTCACATCCTATATACAGGGTCTTGGTGACAAACTCACCAGACACAGCAATGCGCGCGGGCACGCATTCAATTTCTTTCTTGTCAAAAATCCCGTGATCAATGCTTTTGCCGGCCCCGGGGGGAATATCGGGATTCATACCGGACTGCTGATGGAGTCGCAAACGGAGAGTGAACTGGCCGCTGTTGTGGCGCATGAGATCGCGCATGTCAGTCAACGCCATCTGGCGCGCATGATCCAGGCTGCAGACCAGATGACACTGCCGGCTGCCGGCCTGCTGCTTGCTGCAATCCTGCTCGGCGTAGCAGGCGCCGGCGACGCCGCAGCCGCCGCTCTCATCGGCGGCCAGGCAGCTCTGATGCAGAAACAGATCAACTTCACCCGCTCCAATGAACGTGAAGCGGACAATATTGGCATGAAAATCCTCTCCCGCTCAAAATTCGATGCGCGCGCCATGGGGGTTTTCTTCCAGCGCATGGGACGCGCCAACAATCGCAGCGGAGCCATGACCATGCCTGAATTTCTGCTGAGCCATCCGGTCACTTCCGACCGTACCGCCGATGCACTGGCGCGTGCCGAGAAATACCCCTACCGCCAGGCAAAAGAGGATCTCAGCTATCACTTCACCAAGGCGACACTGCGGGCGCAACAGTTCGGCAGCTCGCGCAGCGCCATTCGCCACTTCGAGTCAACGCTGCGCGACGGCCGCTACCGCAATGAAGATGCCGATCGCTACGGTTACGTCATTGCCCTGAAGCGCGGTCGACAATACGCCAAGGCGCAGCAGGAGCTCGCAAAAGTGCTCAAGCATCACCCTTCCCATACTTTTCTGCTGGTGACAAAGGCGCGCCTGGCGCTGGCGCAGGGAAAAAAAGAGAGCGCGGTTTCGATCATGCGCTCGATTCTGAAGCGCAAGCCGGGGGATTATTATATGACACTGGCAACAGCGGACATCATGCTCAAGGCGCGGCAGCCAAAAAGCGCCTACCGGCTGTTGAAAAAGTTCTCCCGCTCTCACGCTGACGATGCCTACGTGATGCGATTGCTGTCGCGCGCCGCTGCCGGCAGCGGCAAGAAGGCGGAGTCGCACTCGGCGCTGGCGGAATACCATTATCTGCGCGGTGAATCCGATGTTGCAGTACAGCAGCTGCGTATTGCGCTAAAAACGCCGGGTCTCAGCTTCCAGAAAAAAACCAAATATGAAGCAAGATCACGGGAAATCGATGCGGAGATTCGAGCATTGAAGAAGAAAAAGGGATCGGGAAAGAAGCAGTTTTAAGGGCAAGGATTCTAACCACAGATGCACACAGATCAACACAGATTAAGAGATAAAGAAAATATCTGTGTGCATCTGTGGTTAATAACATGGTTTAGTGCGCTTTCCCTCGTTCCCATGCTGAATGACCATTCCTGTCATTGCGAGCGTAGCGTGGCAATCTCGGGAAGATTGCCACGTCGGCGGAGCCTCCTCGCAATGACAAATTAATCAGAACTGCTCCCTCGTTTCCATGCTCCTGCGTGAAATCAAAGTGAACGAAAAAACCTTGCTTACATCTTTTTATCTGTGTGTATCTGTGTTCATCTGTGGTTAACAACTTTAATGCGCTTCGTCCCAGTTGGCGCCGGTGCCGACATCGACGACCAGCGGCACATCCAGTTCGGCGGCATGCTCCATTAACTGTTTGATCGAGTCAATACTCTCTTGCAGCACATCTTCGCGTATCTCGAAAACCAGCTCATCATGCACCTGCATGATCATGCGCAGCGGCGGCTGCTCCCGTTGTATCCATGCGTCGACTGCCAGCATGGCGCGTTTGATGATATCGGCCGCGCTTCCCTGCATCGGCGCATTGATCGCGGTGCGCTCTGCTGCTGCACGGCGCTGGCCGTTGCGGGCATTGATTTCCGGGAGATAGAGCCTGCGCCCGTAAATGGTTTCGACATAGCCGTCGTCATGCGCCTGTGCACGAATCTGGTCCATGAATTTCTGCACGCCGGGGTAGCGCTCAAAATAGAGATCAATATACTCCTGTGCAACGCCGCGCCCGACATCCAGCTGTTTTGCCAGACCGAAGGCGGACATGCCGTAGATGAGCCCGAAGTTGATCGCCTTGGCTGAACGGCGCTGATCAACAGTGACCTCTGCAATCTCTGCCCCAAAAACCTCTGCAGCGGTGGCTGTGTGGATATCCCTGCCCTCCGAGAAAGCCTTCAACAGCGCCTCATCACCAGAGAGATGCGCCATGATGCGCAGCTCGATCTGAGAGTAATCTGCGGCAACCATGCGATAGCCTGAGTCAGGGACAAATGCCTGCCTGATGCGGCGGCCATCTTCACTGCGCACCGGGATGTTTTGCAGATTGGGATCAGAGGAGCTCAGACGTCCGGTTGCCGCAATCGCCTGGTGATAGGAGGTGTGCACCCGCCCCGTATCCCTGTCGATCATCAGCGGCAGTTTTTCCGTATAGGTCGAGCGCAGCTTGGCAAGACCGCGATGCTCCAGAATCACCGCCGGCAGTTCAAAACCATCCTCGGCCAGCTTCTGCAGCACCGACTCAGCCGTCGATGGCGCTCCCTTGGGAGTTTTGGAGATAACCGGCATCCCCAGTTCGTCAAAGAATATCTCTCCGATCTGCTTGGGTGATGCCATGTTAAAGGGACGCCCGGCAACTTCGTAAGCCTTGCTCTCCAGCAGATGCATGCGCTTTGCAAGCTCACTACTCTGCTGAGCCAGCATAGCGCTGTCGATCTTCACCCCGGTGCGCTCGATGCGCGACAGCACCGGCACCAATGGGATCTCGATCTCTTCAAGCACTGATCGCAGACCCGACTCCTTTTGCAGCTCTCCCCACAAACGCCGGTGCAGGCGCAGGGTGATATCCGCATCTTCCGCGGCATAAGGAGCAGCCTGCTGCAGCGGCACCTGGTCGAAAGTAATCTGTTTGACGCCCTTGCCGGCGACATCTTCAAACTTGATGGTGGTATAGCCGAGGTATTTTTTTGCCAGCGAATCCATATCATGGCGGGTGGCTGTCGAATTCAACACATAGGACTCAAGCATAGTGTCATAGGCGACACCCTGCAGATCGATGCCATAGCGGGCCAGCACATTCATATCATATTTCAGATGCTGTCCGAGCTTGGCCCTGGCGGGATCCTCTAGAATCGGTTTTAAGCGCTCAAGCACGGCGTCGCGGTCGAGCTGCTGCGGTGCATCCGGATCCTTGTGCGCCACCGGAATATAGCAGGCCTCTCCGGGCTCGAGCGCAAACGAGAGCCCGACGAGTTCCGCCTGCATGTAGTCGAGACTGGTGGTTTCTGTATCCAGGGTGATCAGCTCAGCCGTTTCGAGACGCTGGAGCCACTTGTCGAACTGATCCCAGGTCAGAATCGTCTGGTAGTCAACATCCTCGATGCTCTCTTGCGGCAACTCTTCAGCAACAACCTCATCGCTATGCCGATCCAGTGACGCAAGCAGGCGTCTCGACTCGATGCGTTCAAAGTGATTGCGCAAAGCCTCCCTGTCAGGCGGCGTCTGCTGCAACTGCTGCGGCGTCACGCCCAGCGGCAGGTCGACAACGATAGTGGTCAGCTGTTTAGAGAGCGGCAGCTGCTCCAAAGCAGCACGCAGGTTCTCTCCGATCTTGCCCTTGATCTCGTCAGCATGCTCGATCAGATTTTCAAGCGTCTGATACTGAGCGAGCCATTTCGCTGCGGTTTTGGGGCCGCATTTATAGACTCCGGGAATGTTATCGGCAGTGTCGCCGACCAGCGCCAGGAAATCGATAATCTGCTCGGGGCGTACGCCAAATTTATCCATCACCCCCTGAACATCAGTGCGGATATCACCCATGGTATTGATCAGGGTGACATGCTCATTGAC
Organism: Candidatus Bathyarchaeota archaeon; assembly: GCA_048629055.1. Taxonomy (GTDB): domain Bacteria; phylum Pseudomonadota; class Gammaproteobacteria; order Chromatiales; family Chromatiaceae; genus Sva-25. Next base: position 6,367 of record JAIVTC010000146.1, on the reverse strand, counting down.
GAGCTGCATCAGATCTTTGTCGCCCGTCGAGATCAGCGTCTGCATGCCCATGCGTGTCGCCTCGGCGGCCAGGGTTCCGATGACATCATCCGCCTCCACACCACTCTCGATAAGCAGCGGCAGGCCCATATCCCTGATGATCTGCTGCAGCGGTTCGATCTGCACGCGCAGATCATCCGGCATCGGCGGGCGGTGCGCCTTGTACTCCGGGTAGAGATCATTGCGAAACGTTTTACCCGGCGCATCAAACACGACTGCAACGTGCGTCGGCGGATGATCGCTGAGCAGCTTGTTCAGCATATTGATGACGCCAACGATGGCGCCCGTCGGTTCACCTGTGAAATTCGTCAGCGGCGGCAGTGCATGAAAGGCGCGGAACAGGTAGGAGGAGCCGTCGACGACAACGAAAAGGTTTTTCTGTGACATATCAATAATTCTGCGTATTGTATAAATATTTTCTAGCCGTAGGTTGGGCAAAGGAGCGATAGCGACGTGCCCAACGGATGCGTTGCTTGTTGGGCACGTCGTGCCTCCTTTGCCCAACCTACAATCATTGACAATGCACCGCTTTCTGCAATGCTGCATTATTCTTCAGCATTATGATCCTTGCCCAGCAGATCGGTGATGACATCCTCGACATCCTGCTTGGTCACTCCGCGCATATAACGCTTGGTGATGTAGCCGTGACGATCGACAATCACCGTGAACGGCAGAGCTTCAAGGCGGTTGCCCATCTCCCGGGAGAGCTCGACAATCTGCAGATTGCCCATCAGCATCGGGTAGGTGACGCCGAAGGTGTCCATGAAGTCACGCACCTTGTCGACATCATCGATCGCAATGCCGACAAACTGCACGCCCTGGTCCCGGTATTTGCTCTGCAGCTCGACAAATCCGGGCGTCTCCTCGCGGCACGGCGGGCACCAGGTCGCCCAGAAATTAAGCACCAGTATCTTGCCGTTCCACTCGGTATAGGTGTGCAGCTTGCCATCGATATCCTCGAGCTGGAACTGGGGCACGCGCTTGAGCAGCTGTGGATCCATTCCCATGAAATTCGTAAAGCGTTCGGGGTGATGCTGCACTGCGATGACTGCGCCGACAATGGAGGCGGCAATACCCAGCATCAGTGAGTAGAGGAGGTAGCGTAGAATCATGGGAAGGCCCGCTTGAGCTGCTCAACCAGTTGCGGGACCGTGACGTCACCAACCAGGCGGTAATCGCACAACTCCTCACCATCACGACCGAAGAACAGAATCGTTGGCGGCGCCGTCAGCCCAAAATGGCTCAGCAACTCCTGGTTGGAGGTGACATCGGCCTGCAACAGCAGCAGTCCCTGCATACTCTTCTGCACCCGTGAGTCAGGAAACACAATCTTCTCCATGGTCTTGCAGTAGACGCACCAGTCGGCATAGAAATCAACCATAACTCCCCTGCCCTGTTTTTTCGCCTGCTGCAGCTCCCGCTGCAACTCATTCACCGTGGTGACCTGTTTGAAGTGCACTTTTTCGACACTGGTCAATGGCTGCAGGGGATCACTGTTGCCCATGGATGCGCCGATGAGGATGACCGTGCCGTAAATCAACATCCCGGCGCCGATCCCTTTCCAGTACTTGCGCCCGCCAGAAGCCTCTTTTGTCAACGGTTCCAGCACGCCCATATAGATGGCGGAAACCACCAGCAGCAGCCCCCACAGAATCATGGGGACGTAGACCGGCAGGTAGGTTGGCGCCAGACGCTCCAGCATGGTGATGGCGATGCCCAGCATCACCACGCCGAATACCGCCTTGACGGTATCCATCCAGCCGCCCGCCTTGGGCAGCAGTTTGCCGGCCGAGACGCCAATCAGCAGCAGCGGCACACCCATGCCCATTGCCATCACGAACAGGGCAGTACCACCGAGTGCCACATCCCCGGTCGTGCCGATATAGGCCAGGGCTGCCGCCAGCGGAGGCGCGACGCAGGGACCGACGATCAATGCGGACAGAAATCCCATGATGGCGACGCCGACAAGGCTGCCCTGTTTTTGATGATTGCTGACATCCGTGAGCTTGCTCTGCAGGCGTGAAGGAAGCTGCAGTTCAAAAAAACCGAACATGGAGAAAGCCAGCGCCACAAACAGCATGGCAAATAACACCAGTGCGACCGGATGCTGCAGCGCCACCTGGATGTTGCCGCCGAACTTGGCGGCAGCGATGCCCGCAAGCGTATAGGTGACCGCCATCGACAAAACATAAATCAGGGAGAGAGAAAAACCCTTTGCCGGCGTCATCTTGCCGCTATGGCCGGTAATGATGCCCGACAGAATCGGGATCATCGGAAAGACACAGGGGGTCAGCGACAGCCCCAGGCCAATCAGAAAAAAGAGCGCCACGATAGCCCAGAAACCTTTACCTGAAAATGTTGAGGCTCCCTGGTTTTCAGCACAGGCGGCGGCATTGACCGCAGCAGATTGTGTGGCTGCAGGCGTTGCATCGACTACAACCGGCTGCGGTTTGGCCTGCTGCGAAGAAGTTGCCTGCACATCATCAATATCGTCAACCTTGTCAACCGGCGGCAGATCGAGCTGCAAGGCAACCTTTTGCGGCGGATAACAGATCCCCTGCTCGGCACACCCCTGGTAACCGGCATGCAGCGTAATCGATGTCGCCTCTTTTGCAGAGCGCAGCAGCGGCACATCGACACTGATTTGACCGTGATAGACAGCAATGTCGCCCTCTTCACCCTCGGGCGTGAGACCGCGCACAATCTCAGGATCAGGCAACTTGTAGTCGCCAAGCTGCGCATCACCCTCGACAGCGAGCTTGATTTTATCGGCATACATGTAGATGCCGTCTGCAATATCCCAGATCAGCTTGATGTTGTTTCCATCTTTGACGATAGAACCCAGCTTGAAGGCTTCGTTGACCGGCAATATGTCATCATCAAAACCGCCGAAACCCAGACCCAGTTCATCGGAGAGTGACTTGCCTCCCAGAGCTGGTATCTGCAATGGAAGAGGCTCAATCTCTTTTTCAATTTCTGCAGCTGCAAGCGTGATGTTCAGGGTTTTCTTCTGCGGCGGATAGCAGAGACCGCTCTCGGCGCACCCCTGGTAGGTCAGCTTGATCGCGGTATCTCCACCACTGCTGGCAACAGGTACAGTCAGCGTCACATCATGATGATAAACCTCGATATCACCGAAGTTGGGATCGCTCTTGGTATCAGAAGGTGGATAGAGCGCTTCTCCCAGATCCACATCTGGAGTCTCACTGGTGATGCGGAATTTATCGCGGTAGAGGTAGTAACCGTCGGCAATCTTCCAGTGCGCCTGAATGTTGCCGTCAGTGACAGTCGGTGAAGGCTTGAATGCTTCGTCCGCACGCAGAAAATCATCGTCATCCGCCCATACAGGCATGATTGCCATCGCCAGGGGCAACAGCAGCAGCAACATCAAGGGTCTTTTAAACATGCATCTATCCACTCTAAATAGGGTTGATATCCCGCCTCGAGCGGAACACCGATAATCTCGGGCACTTCGTAAGGGTGCATTTGGGTAATTATATCGCTTAATGCCGAAAAATGATTCCGGTCGGTTTTGATCAGCAGCAAAACCTCGGCATCATCATGTATTTTACCCTGCCAGCTGTAGATTGAGCGCACCGCCGGTAGTATATTGACACAGGCGGCAACGCGCTGCGCCACCAGGGAGCGTGCGATCTTGTGTGCAACGCTGCTATCAGGACAGGTGCAATACACCATTAATTTCATAGGTTTGGTTCCACGTTTGGAAACATCTCAAAAACCCGCGCAATAAGGAGTCGCGAAAAATAATGATAGCTGTCATCGCGAACGATAGTGAAGCGATCTCTTTTACCAGCGAGATTATAAATTACATCCCTGTAATTTACCCTTTGGGTCGCACAAGGTGCGTTCAATTTTGCTCCTGGCAAAATTAGTGCCGCAGTCGCTTAGGCTCCCTCGCAATGACGGCATTCACACCGGCTTTTTGAGAATTTACCACGCTTTCACCATGCCACATGACCCGACAAACCTCCTCTTTCTTACAATATCCGGAGAAGAGAGTTGAAAAACGCCCCGACCATACCGATATAATTATAAGGAATAAACACACCAACCAACATTCAGGAAAACCGGAATATGCCCTTTCTACTGTTACTTGCCATTTTTGTCCTGGTTCCCGCCACGGAACTCTATCTGCTGATCGAGGTTGGCAGTGAAATTGGCGCCTTGTCGACGATCTGGCTGGTGATCCTGACTGCGCTGATCGGCGGCTGGATGGTGCGCCAGCAGGGTCTGGCAGTAATGTTCCGCGTACGGGAACAACTTGACCGTGGTGAACCACCTGCAATTGAGATGATGGAAGGCGCACTACTTTTACTGACCGGCGTGTTGCTGCTGCTGCCGGGCTTTATTACAGACACCCTCGGCTTTCTGATGCTGATCCCACCACTGAGACGCTGGCTGATCCTCAACTGGCTGAAACGCCGTGGTAACATGACCGCCGTCAATATCAATATGCAGAACAGCAAGCAGGAACACTATATCATCGAAGGCGAATACCGCCGCGATGATACGCACAGGCAATAATTCAGCACACGACCGGCGTCATGGCGGGATGCGCTACCGCTTATACCGCCCTACAGAGCTGCGTGGGTATGCAGATAGCATTACAAATAAATCAAATTATTATAATAACTCTCGCCAAGACGCCAAGACCGCAAAGGTTTTTCTTGGCGAGCTTGGCCTACATGGATGTAGGTCAGGGGCGTAAGCAGGACGCGAAAGCTTTGCGCCTTTGCGAGAGAAAATAATCTCTTTCATGCTTCGTTAGTCTGAGACTTTGTCTCGCCAGGTATGCTCATGCACAACCTCTTCTACTCACTGCTGCTGGCTCTCATCGCTCTCCATCCGGCAACTGCCGCCGCCTCCCAGCGCAGTAATTTTCTTGCAGCGGAACAGGCCTATAGCCGCGGAGACCTTGGGCTTTATCACTCACTCAAATCGGGGCTCAAAGATTATCCTCTCTATCCCTATCTTGAGTACAGGGAGTTGAAAAAACGTCTCAATACGGCCTCATCCAGCGAGGTTTCCAAATTCCTGACAAACTACTCCGGCAGCGGCCCGGCCTATCTGCTGCGCAGGCGCTGGCTCAGCAGACTCGCTTCGGAAGGGCGTTGGGAGGAGGTCATCAAATATTATGATAAACGCGACGACAGCAACAAATTTCGCTGTCTCCTCCTCGATGCAATGATCCATACCGGCAACAGCGACCTTGCTTATTCACATACCGAGGAGGTATGGCTGCATGGAGACTCGCTCCCCAAAGCCTGTGACAGCGTTTTCGAGAGCTGGCGTGAGGCCGGCAACATGGAGAACACCCTGGTGTGGAGGCGCATCGAACTGGCGATAAAATCCGGCAATGTCAAACTTGCGGGGCATCTGGGGAAGTATCTCTCTGCAGCGGATAAAAAATGGCTCAAGCGCTGGATGCATATGCGCAAAAATCCGTCAAAAGCCCTCTCCTCACTCCCGGGCAGCCATCCGTTCAAGGCCTCCATCATCGGCTACGGCCTCCGGCGCCTGGGAAACAAAAACCCTGAAGAGGCGCTCTCGCGCTGGAAGCAGTTGCTGAAAAAGAGTGATTTTTCTGCTGACGATCGATGCGAAATCGACCAGGGTCTGGCGCAGGCGCTTTACACTGAAGCGGGTAAAAACGTCTACTCTTTTTATCTCAAAACCGGAAACTGCTTAAACCATCCCGAGCTGCTGCAAGCTCGCCTGCGTGCTGCACTGCTGCGCCAGGACTGGACGCGACTGCTTACCTGGATCAATGCATTGCCTGATGAGCTTCGACGGAAGCAGCTGTGGCGATACTGGCAAGCGCGGGCGCTTCAACAAAATGGCTATACAGCAGCCGCTGCAGCACTCTTCAATAAGGTTGCAAGTGACCGTAGTTTCTACGCCTATCTGGCCAGTGATCATCTCCCGGCCCCCTACAAATTTGCACACGGGGAAATAGCCGCAGGCGACACTGAAATCAGCCGCATGAAAACAGATGCGGCGATGCGGCGCATGCGTGAGTTGCAACAACTTGGGCGCAATGTTGATTTGCGGCGTGAGTGGCGCCAGCAGATGCAACTGCTGGACGAAGCCGCTATGCAGGCAGCCGCTGTCGTTTATAACGAGTGGGGGATGCTTGACCGCGCCATTTTTACGCTTGCCAAAGCCGACTCCTGGGATGATATGGAGATGCGTTTTCCGCTCGAACACCGCGAACTGGTTGAACAATATGCACAGCAGCGCGGCATTGATGCCTCCTGGGCCTTCGCCATTTTACGCCAGGAGAGCGCCTTCATGGCGGAGATCAAAT